>NZ_JBSIUU010000004.1:0-137368 GCF_053654535.1 Helicobacter sp. T3_23-1056
ACAGCTATCGTCATACGGCGGGGTTAAAAAAGCTCATTAGTATGGCAAGAAATATATTGCAAGATGTGCATTTATGGGCGGATTTTTTCTAGCTCGGCGTTGAGATTGCTTAGGAAAGCTTGGCTATATGCCCTATCTTTTGGTAGCTTGTCTCTAAAATCCTCCAAAATCCCCGCATAGTCCTCCACTCGCAGCTCATCTTTTAGAATCGCGTATTTTAGGTATAGCCAATAAGTGTTTAGCACATCGCTTTGGCAGTAAAAATCGATTTTTTCTATGTCTTTTTCACCATAGTAGAGCGAATACACATCGCCCCCGCTTACTTCGTATTTGCCGACAATCCCTAGCATTTTGCAGACATTATCTAGGTTTAGCGTGCGCACCGCGCCAAAATGCCCCAAACATTCAAGCAAATCCGTGTGCCATTTTTCGCTATATCGTGCGCGGTAGTTTTCCCATTTGCTTTTGGTTTTGCTTTCATTTTGCTCTTCATAGTAGCCAAACGCGCTTAGGTTGTAGCGCATAGCGCGGAGCATTATGGTTGGCAAATCAAACCCCCTGCCATTAAAGCTGACTAAGCGCGGTTCTTTGGAATTTATAAACCCCAAAAAATCGCTTAAAATTTGTTTCTCATCGGCTAAATGTGTGAAATGGCTAGAATCGTTAGAATCTGTTTGCGTGGATTTTGTGCTTGGCATTTTAGAATCTTTTTTGCCAAAATTGCCAACTTTGATAAACCTCCCGTATTCATCGCATACCACGCTAGCGATACTCACCACCCTATGCCAATATATAGGCAAAAACTCACTCCCGCTTTTTTCTTTTTGCGCGTTAAAGGCGTATTTGCACACCTCTATTTCGCTTAGGGTAGAATCTAGGTTGTGGTAGGCTTTTAGTAGCTCTATGTCTGGCACGGTTTCTATGTCAAATACGCATATCATTGTTTGTCCTTTGTGTTTGGATTTTGTTTTGGTGTAGTGTTGTTTTTTGTCATTGCGAACAAGTCGCAAGACTTGCGTGGCAATCTATGCCGTTTTTTGTCATACTGATGTTTCGCAGAAAATGAAGTATCCAAAAGCATAGAATCTATTTTTCGCTTTTTCTTATTTTTGGGAATTTTGGCTCATCTTCGTAGGAAAATATCGGCATACTTAGTTTATAGCGAATCGCTAGCATTCTTAGGCTAAATCCCACGATAAGAGAGATAATGCTCGCATTATGCACGCTAAATCCCCACAAAATCAGCAAATAATAAAGCACGCCTGTGAGAATCGCCACAAACGCATAAAGCTCTTGGCGAAACACAAGCGGGACTACACCGCAAAATATATCACGCAAAACCCCACCAAAAACCCCCGTGATGACCGCTCCGCATACCACTAGCACGATACCATACGCCTGCGCTTCTTCGCTCATATTTGCTAGCTCGGTGCGCACTACTTCTGCGCCGATGACTGCAAATACCACAAGCCCTAGCGCATCTAATGCCAAAAATAATCGCTCTAGCCTCGCTATCACACGGGGGATAAGCGTGGTAAGCAGTGCGGCTACGCATACTACGATGATGTATTGGGGGTGTGCTACCCAAGTGAGCGGATAATGCGCAAAAAGCACATCTCGCACGCTCCCCCCGCCAATCGCTGCGGCAAGCGCGATAAAAAGCACGCCGATTAAGTCCATTTTGTGTCGTCCTGCGATGAGGGCTGCGCTCATCGCTTCCGCGCTGATACCGATGATGTATAAAATCGTTAGAAACATTTATGTAAGACGCCTTTATATTTGGTATGAAAATCTTAGTATGCAAAATCGCAAAATACTAGCGCAAAATGACTTAAAATCGCTTTATAGATTTTGCAAATCTTTAATGCTTAGAATCTAAAAGGATTCTAAGCCAAAATCTGCTAGAATCCGTTTTTTAAAATTCTATCTTTACGATTTCTAGTCAAAATCACACGCCACTAGGCAACAAAAACCGCCACAAACGCACAAATAACGCAAAAAAGGAAAACAAAATGCCAAACAAAAACAAACAAATCGTTACAAGATTTGCCCCATCTCCCACAGGCTATCTCCACATAGGCGGGCTTCGCACCGCGCTTTTTAACTACCTCCACGCTAGAAAAAACGGCGGAAAATTTTTGCTTCGCATTGAGGATACGGATTTATCGCGCAATTCAAAAGACGCTGCAAAAGCGATTATTAAGTCGTTTGAATGGGTGGGGCTAGAGCACGACAAAAGTGAGGAAGCAAAAGAACAAAATAATGGCATAGTCTATCAAAGTGATAGATTTGAAATCTATGCCAAATACGCAAAAAAGCTCATAGATGAGGGCAGGGCATACTACTGCTATATGAGCAAAGATGAGCTAGAATCTCTGCGCGAGGAACAAAGAGCGCGAGGGGAGACGCCAAAATATGATAATCGATACCGCGATTTTAGTGGCACTCCCCCCAAAGACATAACGCCCGTAATCCGCATAAAAGCCCCTTTGAGTGGCGAAATAAGCTTCATAGATGGCATAAAAGGCAAAATCACTATAAACGCAAAAGAGCTAGATGATTTTATCATTATGCGCTCTGATGGTAGTCCTACTTATAATTTTGTCGTGGCGTTAGATGACGCGCTTATGGGCGTAACAGATGTCATAAGAGGCGATGACCACACGAGCAACACACCAAAGCAAATCATCGTGTATAACGCGCTAGGATTTAGCCTGCCAAAGTTTTTTCACATACCGATGATTCTAAATCCAGAGGGCAAAAAGCTATCCAAACGAGATGGCGCGATGGGCGTAATGGACTACAAACTTATGGGGTATTTGCCTGAAGCGATTTTAAATTTTTTGGTGAGGCTTGGGTTTAGCTATGAGGATAAAGAGATTTTTTCACTAGATGAGATGAAAGAATGCTTTAGCACCGATGCGCTTGGAAGCTCGCCTAGCAGATACAATCAAGAAAAATTCCTATGGCTAAATCAGCATTATATCAAGCAATGCGATAATAAACGGCTAGAGGGGCTTTTAAGCGAGTTTGGCATAGCAAAGATGGAGGATAAGACTAAGCGCGATATGCTATATGCCTTGCTAAAAGATAGAAGCAAGACTTTGATAGAATTTAGCGCGCAATGCAGGGAAATATTTACCCCGCCAAGTGGAGAGGGTGGCAATGGCTATGATGAAAAAATGGTAAAAAAGCTAGATTCTCTTGTGCTTAGGGCTTTGGGCGAATTGACAGAAAAAGAGGGGTTTTATGAGGCGTTTGAAAGCGCGGAAAAAATGGAAGCGTTTTTGCACGCATTTGTAGAATCATTTGTGGATAAAAATCGCGCGGACAAAAATCTATCAAACGAAAATCTCTCAAACAAAAATGGCTTAAATAAAAATACTTCAAAAGAGAGTGGCTCAAAAGAAAATGGCGGGCTAAAAATCGGTAAATTTATGCCCGCGCTAAGATTGGCACTACTTGGCAAAGGCGGTGGAATCGGGCTTTGTGAAGCACTAATAATCCTAGAATCAAACGAAGCAAAAAAACGAATAAAAGATTTTTTGCAAACAATAAATGGCTAGCTTGGTGCTTTTGGGGTAATAAAAAGGCTAGCAAAAACGCGTTTTTTTTAATACTTTGTCTTTTTGCAAAAGCTGAAATATGACAAATTATGTTGCTATTTCTACGCGGATTTGACTTGCTAAAATCTGCGGCAATCCAAAACCACTCCGTCATTGCGAGCGGATTTTGTATAAAATCCGCGTGGCAATCTATAAACAAAAAACATTGTCATACTGAGGTTTTGCAAGAAACCGAAGCAACTCAAAACCTCAAAATTGTAAGTAGAGATATTTCGCTAACGCTCAATATGACAAAATTTCCGTCATTACGAGTAATTAGATTCTGCATTTTTGCAGAATCTAATGCGTGGCAATCTATATCATCAAAATCGCAAAATATGTTTTTTTTGACTTTGTAGAGTTTGGATTGCCACGATTCTAGTCTTTTTGACAAAAGCCTAGAATCTCGCAATGACAAAAATGCAATTTCTTTCAATGATAAAAACAATAGATTGCCACGCTCGTTTCACTCGCTCGCAATGACGCAAACCCACAAAAAACCCACCCCCTTTAATCCCCCTCCGCAAGGGAGGGGGAAATTTGGCAACTCCGCAAATGGAGGGGGACAAAAGGCAAAATACTTCGCAAATTAAGGGAATTTTTATCGTCATTGTGAGAATTTTCACTGCTGTCATTGCGACGCATTAGATTCTGCGTTTTCGCAGAATCTAATGCGTCGCAATCTATTTGATTAAATTTGCTAAATGTGTGTTTTGGTAATTTGTAATGATAGATTGCCACGATTCTAGTCTTTTTGACAAAAGCCTAGAATCTCGCAATGACAAAAATGTATTTTCTTTTAATGATAAAAACAATAGATTGCCACGCTCGTTTCACTCGCTCGCAATGACGCAAACCCACAAAAAAAAAACTCACCAAAAAACCCACCCCCTAGCCCCCTCCGCAAGGGAGGGGGATTTTGGATTTTGCTTGCACAACTGCGCCCACTCGCGCTTACGCGCTAAATCGCTACTTCGTAGCTGTGGGGCTTGTGCCACGCGGATTTTGATTTATCAAAATCCGCTCGCAATGACGAAAATTTCTTTGTCATATTAAGCGCGTGAGCGCGAAATATCTCTGTTTGCTTTTTGAAGTTTTGAGATACTTCGGTTTCTTGCGAAACCTCAGTATGACAATGTTTTTTTGTTTTTTTATAGATTGCCACGCTCGTTTCACTCGCTCGCAATGACAGTTCTTTTGACAAGCCCACTCACAATGACGGATATTTCTTTGTCATATTGAGCGCGTGAGCGCGAAATATCTCTGTTTATCTTTTTAGATTGTGAGATACTTCGGTTTTCTTGCGAAAACTCAGTATGACAATGTTTTTTTGTTTATAGATTGCCACGCGCAACAAGTTGCGCTCGCAATGACAAAAAAACCTAATCAAAACTTAATTAAATGGTGTGCCATCTTCTAGCGTTGTCCCGCTCATATTTTCATCTAGCACGGATTTTAGCCCCCTAAGCCCTGTGGGAGAGGTAAATATAAAAATCTCCACGCGGTTGTTGTTTTGCTGATTTTGCGCGGTGGTGTTTGGCGCAGATGGGCTAGAAGAGCCGTGCGCAGAGTAGGATATATTGCTATGCGTTGCGCCGTTTTTAAATAGCCCCTCTGTAACGACTCTAGCGCGTGCGGCGGCTAAATCATAGTTGTCTCTAAATGGCGAGCCTTTTGGTAGGGGTTTATCATCTGTGTAGCCTCGTATGTCGATTTTGACTTCTTCTGGGAGTTTGTTTAGCACTTCGGCAATTCTGCGGACAGAGAGGGTGTTTTCATTATACGCAATATCTGCCTTGCCCTGCTCAAATGGCAAAAAAACGGGCAATCTAAGAACGATTCCCTGCTCTATTTGCTCTAATACCCCGCCATCTTGGATAGCCATCTGCATTTGAGAGACTGCGCCTGCACTCGCAAATGACGGCGAAGCACCATCGGAGGTGTGAGGCATACTCCCCTCTGTGGATTCTCTCACTTGTCCGGGGTCTGGCGGTCGCTGGATAAGTGGCTGAAATGTAACGCTAGGGCGAGGCACATTAAACACATTTATCATCGCATCGCTCATAGCCTTTGCTTTAGAGGCATCGGTATTGGAAATCGCCCAAAGCGCGATAAAGAGCGCAAGTAGCAGGGAAAGAAAGTCCGCATAAGGGACAGCCCATTTCTCGCCGCCTGCGGGGCATTCTGCTGCTTTCTTTTTTGCCATTTTTTGCCTTTTTAGATTCTATTTTGCTTAGAATTTGCTTAGATTTTGCTCTGCATTATCCAAATGCTACGCTACTCAAACGCCACGCTATTCAAATTGAGATACTCTAGGCGCACCCGGTGGCAAAAATCCAAATAGTTTGGCTTCTAGGTTGCGCGGATTTTCGCCATTTGCGATGCCTAGTATGCCTGCCATCATCATTTCTTTTTCTTTTATCATATCGCCTGCGTTTGCTTTCATTTTTTGCCCCCAAGGTCCAAAAATCGCATACGAAGTCATAATCCCTGTAACCGTCGCAGTAAATGCCCCCGCGATACCTGATGCCATCGCTTGTGGGTCATCAAGCAACTGTAACGCTAGCATAAGCCCCAAAACCGCACCCACTAGCCCAAATGTAGGCGCAGACTCACCCGCTAGTAGCCAATAGTGCGAGGCTGTGTGGTAATAATGCTCCATTTGCTCTAGCTTTATCTCTAAATCCTCGTGCACAGATTTTGCTTCCCGTCCGTCAATAACCATATTTAGCCCCTCGCGCAAAAAGTCATCTTCTATCCCTGCTGCGCGCCCTTCTAGGGACAAAATCCCATCGCGTCTAGCCGCTGAAGATAGCTCGACTATCTCTTTTACCCTAGCTCCCATATCGACTTTTGGAGGGATAAAAATGATTTTAAACTCTTTAAACGCAGCTTTGACCGCAGAGGCGTGCGTAGCTGCCATAGAAGCGCACATAGTCGTGGGAATAATGATGATACACGAGCTTAGATGCACGACATGCAGGGGGTTTCCGCCCTCTAGTATATCCCCTACCGAGATTGACACAACGGCTAAAACTAAGCCTAGAATCGAGGTTAAATCCATTTTTGCTCTCTTAGTGTTGGAGTGGTCGCATATACGAAAATCGCCATTTTGCTAGCAAAAAGTATGCCAAAGATAGGGGGAAAATAAGATTGTTTTTGTGCGGGGGGTTTAGGAAGTTTTGGATTTTGTGGGGATTAGGCTTTGTAAAAAGCTAAATATCAAAAAGTGAGTTTTGCAAAATAGCGCAATTTTTTATGAAATCGAAACATTGCAAAATATGTGAATACTTCGGTTTTTGCAAAATCTAAATATGAAAAAAGCAACACACAACAAGAATCCGCTAAAAAACCTTAAAAATAATCCCCCCAAAAAATCTTAAAAAATATTAAAAAGCCTCAAAAAAAATCTTAGATTTTTATGTCGCCATTGATTATGGTGTGGATTAGTTTGGAGTGTAGTGTGGTGGCGTGATATGGGCTAACGGCGTCATTTATCTGCGTGTGGGATTGCAAATCTATGATGATAATATCTGCATCTTTGCCCTTCGCAATCGCACCTTTGTTTAGCCCAAAGGCTTGCGCTTGGGCGTGTGAGGTCATCTCGCTAAAGCGCGATAGTGAGATATGCCCGCTTTTGACAAGGTGGGTAAAACCTAGCGGGAAATAAAATCCAAATGCGTTGATTCCAAAGCTAGCATTTTCAAATACTTGGTCTTTTAGAGAGTTGTAAGAATCGCTTTGCAAGCAAGTAAGCATATCGATTTGGGAGTTTAGGTTTGTGCGCAAAAAGTCGCGCTCTTCTTTGCTTACAAGCGGGGGGGATAGCTTAAATCGCGTGTCGTATTCGCCAATGTCATCGTGCGTGAAAATCAAGTGATGGATAGGCGTTTGTGCCAAAATCTCTGCGCCCATTTGTTTGAAATTTTCGATGATTTTTAGGCTTTGGGTATGCGTGATAGAATCAAAAATCCATTTGGTTTGGCTAAATCTAGCTAGCTCGCTAAGTCTAGCGACTTCCATAGTCTGTGATAAAGCGGGGATTGAAGGCAATCCTAGAATAGAGCTTATCTCGCTTTGTGCTACTACGCCATCGGCTAGGCTTGCTTCATTGGCGGTGGCTATGATTGGGATTTGTAGCATTTGGGCGTATTGGGCGATTTTGTGCAAGGCATAGCCTGTGATAGTGGAAGTCGGCAAGTAAATAGCGCGTGCGCCTACACTCGCAAGAGAGGCGATTTCAGCGATAGATTCTTTTTGTGAAGTGGTGTCGTTTGGATTTTTTGGCGTGCTTTTGGTAGGCAAAATCGTAGAAAAAAAATGCACGCTTAGCGCGGAATCTAGGCTAGATACTAGCTCGATAATGGCTTCTGAATCAATGCTAGGACTCGTATCAGCCCTAAGCAAGATGCTACCGATACCACCTTGCAATGCCTTTTGGCTAAGGGATTGCAAGGTGTTGCGACATAGGGATTTGTTTTTGGGGTAGGCTATGTCGATTAGGGCTGGCAAGATGACTTTGTCTTTGCAGTCTATGATTTGTTCATTTGCGTTTGGTGTGAGGTTTGGCTCTACTTGCGTAATGGTGGCGTTTTCTATGCGGACATCGGCTTTTCTCTCTTGGCTATAATCACATATTGTCCCATTTTTTAGTAGCATTTTTTTCCTTTTTGTGGGGTGGTTTGTGGGTGGATTTTCGTTTGGATTTTTGGATTTAGATAGATAGGGGGCTAAAGTATTGAGTGATTTTACCCAAATCTCCGCTAATAATAAATATTCCAATGATAATAAGCAATATGCCTGAAAAAATCTCTACTTTTGCCAAATGTGGCTTTAGCCTATCTGCTAGCTCAAAGCCCCTCTCTAGCATAAGCGCGATAAGCAAAAATGGCAGGGCAAAACCTAGCGCATAAAGGCAAAGCAGGGCAAACCCCACCACGCTAGTGCTAGCCATAAGCGCGATAGAGCCAAAAATAGGTCCCGTGCAAGGACTCCACCCAAGCCCAAAACTCACGCCTAGCAAAAATGGGGCTAGAATCTTTATGGCTGGGGCTATGAAAGATTTTAGTGGAAAATCTTTGGAATCATCAAATTTTAGGTTAAATTTTTTGGTAGCGTATAAAAATCTAAAACGCAAAATCCCCAAAAAATGCACCCCAAACATAATCACGATAGCCCCCGCAACCATCTCTAAAATCCTAGAATCTAGCACAAAAAACACACTGCGCAATGCCGAGCCTAGCACAATAAACACGAATGAAAATCCTAGCACAAAGGCAAAAGAGCGGATAAAGATTTGGTAGCGGATAGCGGATAGGGTTTTGCTAGAATCTTTGGGTTTGGTAGCATTTGTGCGGGCGGTTTTGTCGGTAGTTTTGGTAGTGGTTTTGGCGTTTTTCTTGTGGGGAGAATGCAAAGAATCGTGGGTTAGGTTTTTGGGATTTGGGGTCTGTAGATTTTGGGGATTTTGTTTATTTTGGCTAGGACTCAAAGCAGTAAGCTCGGCTAGCGAAATGCCCGAAATATAAGACATATAAAATGGGATAAGTGGCAAAGTGCAAGGGGATAAAAACGACAAAGCACCCGCAATAAAGGCAATAAAAAATGGCGCGATTGCCACGCTACTATAAAAATATCCTAATAATGCTTGCTCCATATAATGCCTTTTTTTAATGCTTTTTTGTAAATTTGCGCAAAATCAAAAAATCACTCAAAAATCACAAACAAGTTTGCTTAAATAGCTTTAAAGTCAAAATCTTTTAAAAATCATTGAAATACAATCTTTTTAATCAACGCTTCAAATACAAAGGCGATAAACGCGAATGGATATATGGCAAATCGTGGTTCATCAAGCATTGTGGTGTATAAAACAACACATCATTTAGGCTACTATATTTATGCGAGGCATTTTAGATTCTCACAAAAAGCCTCTTAATGCCCCTTAGACGCCACGCAAAATCATAGCAAAATCACAGCCCCTACACATTGCCAAAATGATTTAGTCTTGCTTAGTTGCGAGATATGCCACCTGTTTCTTGCGTGAAATCTTTTAGCACTTTTGACATTGAGGTATCATTAGGATATTCTAGGTTTTCCATATAATGATGAACGCAACGCCCATAGAATGTATTGTAAGTGATAGAGACTTTGAGTGTGTAGGCTGCTTTGTCGCTATCTGTCATATATTTTAGCACCTGATTATCCCCTATCGCCCTGCCGATTTCCTCATTCATCGTCTTTTTGCAGGATTCTTGCACCATAGGCAAAAGTTCATCTTCGTTGATTTGTTGTGTTTCTTGTTGCGTGTATTGCGTGCCACTGCCAAAAGAAATCTTGTCATAATTGTAAGCCAAATACATCGCCCCACCACTAGCCACCATAGAGCCTGCTAGAATCATTGCTTTCGTCCCTGTAAGCATCATCTTCTACTCCTTTATTTGTCTTTGGATTATTATACTACTAAAATCTAAAGACTTAAAAACATTGCAAATTGAAAAGAGTAAAATTTTAAAAAACAAAAACCATTTGTTTTGGCTAGTTTGTTTTTACCTCGCTTGCATTAGGGCTAGAATCCGCTTTTGTCTGCGTAGCCCCCTGTTTGTTGGCTTCTTTTTGGGCAGCTTTTTCTGCTTCTTGTTTTTGTTTTAGCATTCTCTCTAGCTTTTCTTTTTGCTCGATACTTTTTACCATATAGCAGCTTGAGCCATCTTTTAGCTCACAGCCCCTTTTCCAAAATCCTTTTGCCTTGCCATCTTTATCCTCTTGGTAGAGCATTTGGATAGTGTTTGCTGCAAGCAAGCAGTAAAACCCCATTCCGTGATTGCACCCTAGTGCTGCTTGGCGTATGGCTTTGTTGGCATATCGTTTGTATAAATCTGGCTCTTCATTTTTTAGATATTTTGCTGCATATCTCGCGCAAGATAGCGGGTCATTTAGCTGGCAACCTTTGTCATAGAGTGCCTGTTCGATGACATCAGCGTATTCTACATCTTCTTTGATGACTAGCTCGGCTAATGTCGCACAGCTAGCACCGCTCCTAATCGTAGGTTTTGGTGCAAGGCAGTCGTGTTTTAGCTTTTCTGCGGCGATTTCGGTGTCTTCTTCTTCGTTGCCATTTTCATCAAATTCCACAAGCAAGTAGCACGCTGTGCCTAGCCCGCGATTGCAAGATTCATTTAGCATTTGAGTGGCTTTTTCGTAGTCTTCATTTGTTACGACTTCATAATAAGCATTTGCATAAAGTTGCATTAGCTGGCGAAATTCTTCTCTAGATTCTTCGCTAAATTGCCCACCAAATATATTTGGATTTACTTTTGTGGCTTTGGTTTGCGAAGCGGTTTTTTCTTGTGAATTTGCTTTGCTTTGTGAATTTTGAAAAAAAGCACACCCGCTTAGATTTAGCGCGACAAAGGCACTAAATGCAAAAAAAGCAAGTTGCTTTAGAGTGGTTTTTTTTGTAGTGTTAAATGCTTGTATCATAGTTTGCTCCTTTATCAAGGTTCGATGCAAAAACTTTGCAAAAAGCTTAAAAAGGCTTCTTAAAAAGGTTTCAAAAAGGCTTGTTTCAAAGGCTTAATGTAGGATTGTATAGAAAAAAAACTAACTACAACGCAAAAACACAAAAATATCGCTTTTTATCGCTTGCAAAACTGCAAAACTGCAAAACCACAAAATCGCAAAATTATCGTTTGATGATATAAGGCACTCCTTGAAGTCCTGCCCCTCCTAGCTCGCTAGAAATATTCATAGCCATATCAGCGTTTATGTTTGCTTCTGCTTTGTAGTTTGGCTCAAAGGCTTTTTTTAGGTAGGATATTTTGCTTGCTTGGGTTTTTTGCTCATTTAGCTTGGTGTAAAAAAATGCGGCTTTTTTGATGGATTCTAGGCTTAGCGCACCTACTATCAAAATCTGCAAATCCCCATTTGCTAGATAGCTATCAATCTTGCTAAGCTCTTGTTTGCAATAAGGGCAGTCTGTATCTAGCACAAGATAAGTCGTAGATTTTTTAGAATCCTTATTTTTGCCATCAAGCCTTAAAATCATATTTGGATATTTTTGAAATATCGCTATTACGGCATCTTCTCTAGCTTTTTCATTAAAATCTTGGACTTTTTTGTTGGTAGATTCTAGTAGTTTTTTAAATCCCGCATTTTGGCTAATAATGGCTTCTTTCGATAAAATCATTAGCGTCTTGCCATCGTTGCTAGCAAAAAATGGGATTTGAAAATTGTCTTTTTGAATGATGACAAAAGAAAATCCATTGATATTAGAATCTTGCGTGCTGATGATTTTGGCGTTTGTGAGTTCGCTAGATTTTAGCGTATCAAGCAATGCTTTTGTATCAAGCGAATCTTTGGCGTGCAAGGCTATGGGGACAAGCACAAAAAGACTCAAAAAAAGCACATAAAAAAGCGCGCGTTTTTTTTGTGAATATTTCGCAAAAAACGCTAGCGGGACAAAAGGCGTGATATGCCTAGCATAAAATCTAGCCGAGTTTTTTAGCCTAGCGATATTAGATTTTATGGAATGGTAGATTTTGCTAGCGTTGATATTGCCTTTGTTTATGCTGTTTTTGGGGTATTGGATATGTTGAGGTTTCATTATTTCTCCTTGTATGTTTTTGTAGATTTTGGTAGATTTTGCATAGTTTGCGTTGTTTGCGTTTAGAGTTAGCGTTTTTTGGCTTTTGGTTGCAAGTAACCTTGCGCAATTAGTATATCGACTATTTTTTTAAACACAGGGGCAGAATTTTGACTACCATAATAATGCTGTCCAGATGCACCAAAGGTAACAACCCCGATGACAAAGGTGTTTTGACTATCTGTTGCAAATCCAAAAAATGAGCCATTATGCTTTTGTCCATAGCCACCACTTTGAGCGATTTCCCTAGCTGTGCCTGTTTTGCCCCCTGTGATGATTCCATCTTGCTCGACTTTGGCGGCTTTGCCCGTGCCTGATTCTACGACTTTGATAAGTAGATTTTGCATTTTTTTGGCGGTGGATTCTGTGATAGCTTGGGTTGGCTTAGTCGTGTGAGTGGAGGGGATATAGATTTTGCCATCGGGGGCAATGTAGCTTTGCGTGATATGGGGGGTTATCAAATATCCACCATTTGCAAACACGCTATACGCCCGCAAAAGCTGCATAAAAGTTACGCGTGTAGCGTAGCCAAAAGATACGGATTTTTTGGTAGTGCCTGTGGATTTTGATAGCTCTTTTATGGAGGGGATAATCCCATCTTGCTCTCTAGGCAAATCAATCCCCGTGCGCTCCCCAAGCCCAAATGAGCGCAATCCATCATAAAATTCCTGCCCATTTAAGCGGTTTGAAAGCAAAATCATACCCACATTGCTAGAATGCAAAAGTACATCTTCAATCGTTGGATTTTGTGGCATTATGCTATCATCGGTTATGGTGTGTTTGCCTAGCATATAGTATCCATTGCCTAAATCGATTTGGCTTTGTGGATTGATTAGCTTTTTTTCTAGTAGCATTGCGTAGATTAGGGGTTTTATGGTGCTACCGGGTTCAAAAGATTCTGCGATGGCGCGGATTTTTAGATGTGGTTTGTCTTGTTCTTTTATGTGGTTTGGATTAAATCGATTTGTCGTGGCTATGGCTAAAATCTGCCCATTTTTTGGGTTTAGAATCCCTGCTATGATTTCTTGGGATTGGTATTCTTTTTTGGCATTATCTAGCACTTCTTCTAGCTTTTGTTGGAGGCTAAATGGAATCCCAAGCCTAACGCTAAATCCATCTTCTCGTGGCGTAAAATGCGCCTGCTTGCTTTGGATAATATTAAACCCTATGTCGCGCTTGCCTACTATCTCGCCATTTTGCTTTTGTCGCAATATATTTTCGCGCGCATTTTCTATGCCATCTACGCCTATTGGCATAGTAAGCCTGCCGATTTCACTTTTGGTTACATAGCCGATAAATGGCTCTAGCATATCGTTGTATGGGTATTCTCGGCTTACCCCGCTTACCTCCACGCTAAGCCCTATTTTTCCCACTACTTTGCCATTTTCATCGATATATTCACGGAAAACATTATACGCTAGCAATTTAGCATTTAGCGCGCGCAAGTTGGCTGCGACATTTGGAGAGATTTTGTAAGATAGGATTTGGTATTTTTGATGTTTTAGCTTCTCTACTATGGCGTATCTAGGCACTCCGCTATAAATTTCTAGTAGTGTTATAAAAAGCTCTTTTTTATCTGGGTCAATGGAGCGTGGGTTAAAGCCTAATTTGTAGAGTTTGTTGCTTCTTGCTAGGGAGTAGCCCTCGCTATCTTGGTAGGTTTTGGCGGTGTAGATATTGCCCCGCACGGCGACATCTTCTTTTGCGATACTAAGCGTTGGCATTTTAGATTCTCTAGGCAATGCGACTTTAGAATACACGCTAAAAAGGAAAATAATCGCAATTAGCACAAAGACTAAAAATATGGCTAAGATTTTGCGTGATTTGGCTATGCTTATGTGGTTTGGGAATCGTTGGCGTCTTGGGCGCAAAATATGGTTTTGGGTATTTGGGTTTAGGGTATTGCGTGTGGCTAGATTTTGTTTTGGTTTTGGGGTTTGGGGGAGGTATTTAGGTGGCATAGCGATTAGATTTTGTCTGTTTTGTTTGTGTGGATTTTGGTTATTTTATGATTTGTTTGCAAAGCAAAATTCTAATCGCGGATTTTAGCAAAACTACACTAGAAATTATCACTAGAATTTTATGAAACTACACTTGAGTTCGCAATATTTCTTTATACGCGCTTAGGGCTTTGTTGCGCACTTCAAGCATTAGTTTCATACTTGTTTCTGCCTTGCCTATGGTGATAGCGGCTTGGTGCAAATCTTTTAATTGCCCGCTTGCCATATCAGCTAGGGCTTTATCCGAGCTTTCTTGCACTTGGTTTAGCTCATCTATGGATTTTTTTAGTAGCTTGGTAAATTCGCTATCATTGCCATTTGTGCTTTGAGCGGGCGTGATATTTAGCTTTGGGCTTATGGGGTTACTTAGCCCGACTTTTTTTATTTCGTCCATTTGCTAGCTCCTTATTTTTATAAAATCTAAAATCGCAATATATCAAAAAACTTAAAATCAAAAATGCCTAAGCCTGCATCATTAGTATCGCATTGCCAGCCATCGTCTTAGCACTTTGAAACGCCGCTACATTTGCTTGATACGCTCTTGTAGCTTCGATTAAATCCGCCATTTCTACGACAGGATTGATATTTGGATATGCCACATAGCCTTCAGAATTTGCATCAGGGTGGCTAGGCTCATATTTCATAATAGGACTCCTATCATCGCGCACGATTTTATCGATATAAACGCCCATTATAGCAGGTTTTGGTAATTTCCCCAAATCCCCCTCATTTAGCGGGTCTTCATATTCTGCTTCATCGCTTTCTTTGCTTAGTCGTTCATTTAATGCTTTGTTAAAATCAAATGCGCGAAATGATACCATTTGCCTACGATATGGTCCTCCCTCATCGGTTCGCGTGGTGTTGGCATTGGCGATATTTGATGAGATGAGATTGGCACGGATTCTTTGTGCTGATAGTCCGTATCCGCTTATGTCAAATGAATTAAAAAAGTTCATTTTTGCTCCTTAATTTTTGTCTTTTTTAGATTTTGCGCTTTTTATATTTTTGGCATAAAATCTAGCCCAAAATCTTATGAGATATTTTTGCCCGCTTCGATAGCGTAGTTTAGGATACCTTTGTGCTTTTTTAGGGCTACGGTTAGTCCTTGATAGACTACGGAGTTTTTGCCCATTTCACTTGTCTCAATGTCTAAATCCACGCTATTTCCGTCATTTCTAGCCAAATGCCCATCGCGGAAAAACAAATCTGGCTTATGCTCAAACTTCGCTGTGCGTGAGGATTCTAGGCTTAAGTGTCCATTGTGGCTTTGTGCTAGATGAAGCTGTCTTGATGGCTTTTTGTAGAGAATTTCATCTTGTCGCAAAGCAAGTGCTTGGGTAAATTCTATATCGCGTGGGCGATAGTATGGGGTGTTTTGATTGGCGATATTGCCCGCGATTAAATCCTGCCTCAAAGAGCGATAATCAAGGGCTTTGTGCGCTAGTGGATAGACTTTTGATTCTACCGCAAATGAAATCATCTCACATTCTCCTAAAGTAGTTTATATCGCTGTTTTAGCGTGTTTTTGGGATATTTTGGGTTGTTTATTTCTAGCAAGGAAGCAAAAGATATTCCAAATAATGCCCAAAGATTTAGAGAGAATTTAGAAAGGATTTGGCAAAAAATGTTTCATAAATGTGAAAAAAGTGGCAAAAAAGATAAAAACAAAGTAAAAGCAGAAGTGTGGATTTGGTGGCTAGATTCTAGTTTTTAAGAATAGATTTCCAAAAACTAGAATCCAAAAAGCGAAATCTAAATGCAAAAAATACGCAAAACCTAGAATTTATACGCATAGCCTAGCATAATAAGATGATTTGCGTAAGTGTGGTATCTAAAGTGGACATTATTTGCTCTGTTTTAGATTTTGATTTATCGCATAAGCAAAATGCGAATGCAAATAAAGCCGTGATTTTAACAAAAAAAAAAAAAAACGAACAATAAAAGTGCAAAATTTTTGTGCTTCAAACGCGATAAATCATTTTTCAAAGTTTTTTAAAAGTTTTTTTTCAAAAGTTGTTTTCAAAATTTGAAAATGATTTTATCGTGGATTTATGCCAATCCAAAAACAAATGCCAAGATATACGCAAATATGCTACAATACGCTTTTTTGTGCAAAATCTTTATGCAAAAACTCCTAAAATCTAAAAAAGCAAAATCTAAAAAAGGCAAAAAATGGCAAAAAATTACCGCCCAAATGTCGCAGCCATCATTGTATCTGCGCATTATCCCAAAAAATGTGAGTTTTTTTTGGGGCAGAGAAGCGATATGCCTGAAGCGTGGCAATTCCCACAAGGTGGCATAGATGAGGGGGAAAAACCAAAAGAAGCCCTAATGCGCGAGCTAAAAGAAGAAATAGGCACTGATGAGGTGGAGATTTTGGGGGAATATCCGCAATGGATAAGCTATGATTTCCCAGAAGAAGTGAGGGAGAAAATGAAGCCTTTTGATGGGCAAAATCAGCGATATTTTTTTGTGCGATTAAAGCCAAATGCCAAAATCAATCTACAAACCCACACGCCAGAATTTCTCTCATATCGCTTTGTAGAAATCGCAGAGGTTTTTAGGCTTGTCAAAAGCTTTAAAAAAGAAGTGTATAGCAAGGTGCTAAACTATTTCAAATCGCAGGGGTATTTATAATGCTAATCGTGCAAAAATACGGCGGGACAAGTGTGGGGGATTGCGAAAAAATCGACAATGTGGCAAATCGCGTGATAGACGCGCTAAAAATCCCACCTAGCCAAAATCCAAAATCTAGCAAGATAGATTTTACGCAAAATCCAAATGAGCAAAACAAAAACACGCAAAATCTAAACGCCAAAAATCCCAAACAAGCCCAAGAACAAAATCAAATGCAAAATCAACTTGTAGTCGTAGTCTCTGCGATGAGTGGGCAAACAGACGCGCTTATCAACTACACAAAATATTTTAGCAAACTCCCAAATGAGCGCGAAGTAGATATGGCACTAAGCGCAGGAGAGCGAATCACAGCGGCACTTTTAGCCATAGCCTTAGAATCCAAAGGCTACAAAGCGATGTCTCTAAGTGGGGAAAAAGCAGGCATACTCACAGACTCCACGCATACAAAAGCACGAATCGAGTCGATAAATACCACGCGCATAAAAGAGCTACTATCTCAAGGCTACATTGTCGTGGTGGCTGGATTTCAAGGGGTAAGCACGAGTGGAGAGACTACCACGCTTGGACGCGGTGGTAGCGATTTGTCTGCGGTGGCGTTGGCAGGCGCGCTAAAGGCGGATTTGTGTGAAATCTACACCGATGTCGATGGAGTCTATACCACCGACCCGCGCATAGAAAAAAACGCAAGGAAAATCGACAAAATCAGCTATGATGAAATGCTAGAGCTTGCCTCTATGGGCGCAAAAGTCCTGCTAAATCGCTCTGTGGAGCTAGCAAAAAAATGGGGGGTTACGCTTGTAACTAGAAGCTCTTTTACCCAAAAAGAAGGCACACTCATCACCAAAGAGGAGAACATAATGGAAAAACCAATCGTAAGCGGAATCGCCCTAGACAAAAACCAAGCGCGAGTAAGCATAGCAGATGTCATCGATAGACCGGGCGTGGCAGCAGAGATATTTAGCACGCTTGCAAATGCAAATATCAATGTGGATATGATAGTCCAAACTATCGGGCGCGATGGCAAGACAGACATAGATTTTACCATTCCTCAAACCGACATAGAGCAGACAAAGCTAGTCCTAGAATCGTTTAAAAAAGATGTAGAATCTATCGAGTATGATTGCGATATAGCAAAAGTCTCTATCGTAGGCGTGGGTATGAAATCTCATAGTGGCGTGGCAAGCGTGGGATTTAGCGCATTAGCAAGCGAAAATATCAACATAATGATGATTTCTACAAGTGAGATAAAAGTCTCTATGGTTATCGCGCTTCGCTCTGCGGAGAGCGCGGTGCGTGCATTGCATAGCGCGTATAAGCTAGATTCTTGCCCTGTGGGGTAGATTTTGGATTTTGTCAATGCGGATTTATAAGGTTGGATTTTGCCAAAATAGATTTTTTTTCAAACAGATTTTATAAATAGATTTTACAAAGAACAAAGTTTGAAAAATCATAGATTTTAAAAAGCACAATCAACCAACAAAAAAGATACAAAAAAGACACAAAAACAACACAAAATCAATATAAAAAATGTAAGGAGTGCGTATGGCTTTGGATTTTCGTTCGTGGCTGTTAGATAATATCCGCAATGATTGCAAAAAATGGACAAACGATAGGCTATGGCTTGAAGTAGCAAGAAATGTTTGGGCGGATACTTCACTGCCTGTGATAAAGCATATTTTAGATGGGGGGGCATTGCTTCTTGCTACTGATGAGCGGAGGGATTGGTTTATTTCTTACGCGCTTACTAGATTTTATGATTTAAGCAAGCCTCGCCCTATTTTGCCCATATTTAGCCTAAAAAATCTTTTTCCCGCGCATTTTGTCCTGCAAAAAGAAAATATGGAAAATATCCGCAATATGCTAAAAATCGCGTATAAAGACTATATGTTTTGGTATGTAGGTAGGAGCGATACACTTGTGGCGGATTTGTGTATGGGCAAAGGAAATGGGCTTTTTTGGGTGCTAAATGAGGGGGTTAGGCAATCTTTTGCGCTTAGGGAAAATGATGAATTTTTGGATTATAAATTACTTGAAATGCTACAACTTTTTGAAAAAGCATTGTATGCTAGCGTGCTAGGCAAAGTGGTGCTAGAATAGCGCGTAAGCTTATATCGCGGTAGTTTTTAGCATAAGCAAATGTAAAGAGGGCAAATGCAACATATCGGCAAAATCATTTTGCATAATGATATTTTTGAAAAAGCGCAAAATCTGCAAAAACAGATTTTATCCCAAAATCAAATCGTGCGTGAGTTTGCCTGCGAAGAGCTAAAAATGGACGATGCGCACGATATTATCGCGGAGGCATTTATCGCAGAAAAAGAGACAAAAACCATCATCATCGTAGCGCAAAATTTTCGCAACGAAGCCCAAAACGCATTGCTAAAAATCCTAGAAGAGCCGCCTAACAATATCCATTTTATCATCATCACGCGCAACAAAACCGCGCTTTTGCCTACGATTCGCTCTCGTTTAGTCATAGAGGATTTGCGCGAAAAAAGCGAAATAGCGACTTTTGGACTTGATATAACAAAGCTAGATTTAGGCAAAATCTTTGATTTTCTAAAAGGGCTAAACGCAGGTGAAAATAGCAAAAGTGCTAGCAAAGAAATGATAGAATCCCTACTGCTTGCCATACACAACGCAGGTATAAAGCTAGATGAAAATGAGCTAGAAATGTTTGATAACGCGCTTTTGGAGCTACAAAACTACCGCAGAATCTCGCTTGTGATAACGCCCCTGCTACTTATGCTACTGCTAAAAGGCAAAAATACCAAAACCGTGTCATAAGATTTTGCTAAGATTTTAGCGCGACCCAAACTTGCAAACAAAAATCTAACCTTGAAAAGAAATAAAATGCCAAACAAAACAAAACAAAAACTAGACTTGATAAACGCGCTAGATTCTAGCTCAAAACCTACCTCAAAATCCCCCTCAAAACCTGCTTTAAAAAATGGCTCAAAATCCCCCCAAAAATCTAGCTCAAAATCTAACTTGAAATCTAGCCTAAAATCTAACCCCAAAAGAAGACAAGATTTTAGCAATGATTTTGAAAATGGCGTTAGCAAAGACATTATTTTAGAGCGGATAAATTGCGCGCTCTTGCCACAGGCATTTACAAAAATAGGCACGGAAAAAATGGGCGCAAAGATTATGCAAAAAAAGGGGCAGATTTTTACTTTTTCGCTAAAAAATCTAAGCCTGCCAGCCCTTCATATCCTAAAACAAGAGGCATTAAGTGCGGGCGGGGATTTAGCCACGCCAAAAGAGGCGATACTAGGGGAGAAAAAGCCTTATAGCGCGGTGCTTATCGCTACTTCCACCCAACTAGAAAAGCTAATCTATAAATGCAAAATCCAACCATTTGGGTTAAAAAAAATCGCTCAAAAACTAGAATCTCATCTAGCCCAAAATGCCAAAAGATTCCCAAAAATCATTATGCCAATCATCAATATAACCCCTGATAGCTTTTATGCCAACTCTAGACACTCCACCTCCCAAGCCATAAAATCCATAATCGCCCTCATAGAATCTGGGGCAACGCTAATAGACATAGGCGCAGCTAGCACGCGTCCGGGAAGCGAGCTAGTAAAGCCAAGCGAGGAAAAAAAACGACTAAAAGAAATATGCGCATTTATAAGCAAAGAAAATCTAGCCAAGAGGGCGGATTTTTCTATCGATACTTATAATCCTAGCGTGGCGGATTTTGCGCTTAGTAGCGGGTTTGTGATGATAAATGATGTAAGCGGGCTAAACAATAAAAAAATGTTTGAAGTAATCAAACATCACAAAGCCCAAGTGGTGCTAATGCACGCAAGAGGCACGCCAAAAGATATGGCTAGCCATACGCATTATCGACATTTGCTTAGCGAAATCGATGATTTTTTTGCACGCAAAATCGATAAACTAGAAGCCGCAAATGCAAGCAGAATCGTGCTAGACATAGGTTTTGGCTTTGCCAAATCCCACGCGCAAAATCTAGCCCTTATCCAAAATCTAGCGCATTTTAAGCATTTTGGGCGTGAGATTTTAGTCGGTGCTAGTCGCAAAAGTAGCATAGGCGAAATCACAGGCAGGCAAAATCCTAGCGAGCGATTAAGCGGGAGTTTGGCATTGGCACTGCTTGCGTTGCAAAATGGCGCAGATATTATCCGCACGCACGATTTTAGTGAGCATATTGATATGCTAAAAATATTTAGCGCATTTTATGATGGGCAGGTGTTTTTGGATTGATTTTAAAATAGATTTTGCGGTATTTGGAGTTTTTGTTGTTGTATGTTAGATTTTGCTTACAAAAACCAAAGTATCAAAAAATCTTTTCATATTTAGATTTTCCATTGTTGTTTAGATTTTCCATTGTTGTTATATTTTGAGCGTTAATGAGATATCTCGTCATTGCGAGCGAGCAACGCGAGCGTGGCAATCTATGGGGTTTGTAATGGGGTTGGATTTTTTGTGGGTTTGTTTTTGTGTCGGGGTTTTGGCGTGGATTCCCCCCTCCATTGTAAGAGTGGCAATCCACATTATTTGTCATACTATTGTAGCACAAGCAATCGAAGTATCCAAAATCTTGTCATATTTAGATTTTCCATTTTTTGTTTAGATTTTTTATTGTTGTCATATTTAAGCATTAGGGAAATATCTAAAAAACATTGCTTTTGTCATTGCTAGCAATTAGATTTTGCGTTTTTGCAAAAACTAATGCGCGGTAATCCACACACCCCGTCATTGCGAGCGTTGCAGGGGCAACGCGCGGCAATCTATGGGGTTTGTAGCGGTTTTGGATTTTTTGTTGGTTTTTTTTGGCGAGGGTTTGCGTGGATTCCCCCCTCCCTTGCGGAGGGGGCTAGGGGGTGGGTTTTTTTAGATTCACAACCGTCATTGTGGGTAATGATTCCGCCTCCGTCATTGCAGACAATGATTCTGCTTCTGTCATTGCGAGCGAGTGAAACGAGCGTGGCAATCTATGGGGTTTGTAGTGGGATTGGATTTTTTTGTGGGTTTGTTTTTGTGGCGGGGTTTTGGCGTGGATTCACCCTCCCTTGCGGAGGGGGTTTGGG
Source organism: Helicobacter sp. T3_23-1056 (assembly GCF_053654535.1). Taxonomy (NCBI): domain Bacteria; kingdom Pseudomonadati; phylum Campylobacterota; class Epsilonproteobacteria; order Campylobacterales; family Helicobacteraceae; genus Helicobacter; species Helicobacter sp. T3_23-1056. The sequence goes on from NZ_JBSIUU010000004.1 coordinate 21,941, forward strand.
GGTGGGTAAAATCGTCATTGCGAGCAAGTCGTAAGACTTGCGCGGCAATCTATAATCACACCCTTTTGTCATTGCGAAGATTTTGCGACTTTGTCAAAAAGTTGCAAATGCGTGGCAATCTATCGCTATAAAATGCCAAAAACACACTTTTTGTAAAAACCAATAAATAGATTGCCACGCGGATTTTTGTAAAATCCACTTGCAATGATAGAATGATAGTTTGAGTGTGGATTTGCGTGAATAATATAAGCGATTCAAACGATTAAAGCAAATCAAAATCATCATACAAACACGCAACTATACGCAACTATTTATTGTTTGGTGGCGGATTTGTGGGCTTTGTATTGTTGGTATTATTGGTTTTGTTTGGCTTAGTCTTGCTTTGGTTTGCAATACCTCTTGCTTTTTTAAAATCTGCCCCAGATTTGGGATACTTCTTCCACATAGCCCCCTCATTAGAAAAATATATTTTGCTTGTTTTTCTCTTTTGTATCCTCGCAACTATTGCAAAACTTGCCAAAAATCTTGGTATTCTTTTTATTCTTTACTATTTGCCAAACTAAGCCACACTTTCATTTGCTTACTCAAAAATTCGCTAGGTTTATAACCGCACATATTAAATTAAACAACTCTATTTTGCTTAATCGTTTGCAATAGACCATAGCAAACCACAATGGTTGCCCTGTGTTTGGCAAAGTTTTAAAAGTTCGCTTCTGATTTCATTTTTTGTCCGTATTACTCGGTTTAGAGATTCTCTAGCCTTTTTGGAGTCGCCCCTATGGTAGCCTAGCCAATACGCCTCTTTGTCTTTGTCTTTATTTTGATATAAAATGCGATAAAAAACTCCGTAAGTCGCTCCTCCTTTTTCATAAAAAGCCACTGATTGTTTAATATCATCTAAATCTAAGTAAAATGTTCCTAGCTTATTGCATACTTGTTTATTGCCATTTTCGCATAATTTTTTAAAAAATGGAATTATCTCTTTATCTCTTACTTTCTCGTCCTTTTGTGTATCCCATAGTTTGTCGCAATCCGAGCCATTCTCACATCCTTTCTTATAGTATGCTATTGCTTGTTTGCCATCTAGTTTTTCTGCATATATGTCTCCTAACAAACTACACGAACCGCCATAGCCTTTTTCACAAAGCTGGGATAACATCTCTTCTCTATCATTGGTTTGAGTTTTAATTTGTTCTTCATGCCACCACTTACATTCACTCTTGTTGGTTTGACATAAGGTATCAAGTTGTTTGGTGGCTATATTTTTTGAATTTTCTATCGCTTCTGCCATCTCGATACGCTCGTCATCATTAAACTTTTTTTCATAATCAAGCATTTTTTGGCAAGCGCCAATATTCCCATTTTTGCAATGTTGTTCAACAACAGGATGCAACGCAATATAAAGTGGTTTATAAAATTCTTTACCATACTGTTCTGCCCTATCCATTACGCTAGAGTATTCCCCTAGATCAAGTTCAACAGCGCGTATAGCATACGCTTGCTCATTTATAAAAAAATACACTGCTCTGCAAGCCGCACTAGCACCATTTTCACAAGATTTAGTGATTGCTTCTAGATTCCATCCTTTATCATCACTCATATATGGATCATAAATCCAGCAAGCCTTGTTATTGTTTAGTGATGTGCAAGCCTTGCTCTGCGCTTGTAAATACCCAGATGGGTTTAACTCCCTTAGTCTTTCGCTACAATTACCACCTATTTCACAGGCTTTGATATAGTATGGCAAAGCTTTATCGCCTTCTAACTTTCTAGCATATATGTCTGCTGTTGCTATGCAAGATTCTCCAATAGCTATGTTTTCTCCTGCAGGCTTGCCATTGCAGCCTTTTTCATAATATTCCAATGCTTTTTGTTCATCGTAGTTGTTTTTCCCAGCCAATTCTAAGCACACTCCGCTGTCACCATCATCACATAGTTTTTCTAATGATTTTAATGCCTTTTGTCCGATATTTTTTTCGTTGCTTTCTACATTATCACCACAGCCCACGATACCAAACACACATAACGCCATTAAGCCATATTTTAATACTTTGCGCATATTCGCTCCTTTGCGATAAAATAAAAATCGATTTTACCCCCCCTGCTTAAACTTAGCTTAAAAGCAATGAAATATGGCATAAAAATGTATTTGGTTTGGAGCTGTATGGCTAGGGTTGTCATAAAGCATAAAAGTGTGAAATCTTGTCATACTTTTTACCGCGCTACTAAAATATGACAAGATATATTTGCTTCGTCATTGCTAGATTTTGTGGATTTGTGAGAGGCTATAAATCTTGTGGCAATATTATTTATTGGCGTATTTTTTGTCATTGCTAGATTATAAGATTTTGTCAAAAAGGCTAGAATCGTGGCAATTTTATGGTTTTTTAGATACTTCGCTTGCGCTTAAGTATGACAAAATTTTTTTGTGGATTGCCACGAATATGCTTCGCTACGCTTGCAGATTCTCGCAATGACGATGAGAGGGTGGATTGCCACGATTTTTTGCAACCTTTGACAAAGTCGCCAAATTTTGCAGTCGCACAAAATCTTGCAGTCGCAAAATCTCACAATAATGACAAATCCATTGCAATACTTAGGATTTGCAAGAAGCCAAAGTATTTCTACGATTTGTATGTGGATAGTGAAAAAAGAAAAACAAGTAAGCGGGCAAGTAAAAAGTAAAAAAGTAAAAAAGCGGAAAAAGCGGAAAGCTAAAAAAGTAGGAAAGTGAGAATGTAAAAAAGTGAAAAAGGGGATTCTTGCACTTTTTGCGTTAAGGTAAAAAAAGCGAAAAAAAGATTCTTGCGCTTTTTGCATTATTGATTAGATTCTTTTTGCATAGAATCTACAAACAAATATTTATGCTCATTAGGCAATGCCTCAAAAATAGATTCTGCAAGCTCGCGTATCTCCCACAGCGCGTAATGAGAGCTACGAAGCTCCAAAAAATTTTGCAAACTTCTAGCATTGATACTCCACGCTAGCTCGGTTAGATAGCATTCTGGCATAGCAAACTTTGCAAAATCCATTTTCATATCTGGCTCATTTAGCAGGTTTTGCAATGCTTTTAGCGCGTTTAGACTAGCGTTATCCACTAGCTCATTGCCTGTGAGTTTGATAAATCTGCTTGCAAGCTCAAGCGTGCTAATATCAGCTTTTTTGAGTTCTTTTAGCGTGTAGCGGGAGGATTTGACACTATAAGAGGCGATGCGGTGTCTTGCTATCTCTTGCAAACACGCCCTTGAAATGCCTTTTATGTAGAAGTTGTAGTAGAGATGCTCTAGGGTGGATTTGTGTTTGTTGATATTGCCTACGCGATAGATTAGCTTTTTGTCTATTTCGCCACCATTATCGCTTTTATCAAAGCTCTGCCAACAAGCCCGAATCGCATTTGAGCAGATAGGAAGCGGTGTATAATGTAGCAACTCTACCTGCGGTAGCTTCACAATCGCAGACATCACAAACCCCTGCCTATCGTTTGTCGTTTTGTAGTATTTAGCACGCGCTATTGTTTTCTAGCGTTTGCTTCATTTACGCGGATAGTCCTGCCGTTAAAATTCGTATTATCAAGCGCACTCATCGCAGCTTGGGCTTGCTCATCGTCCATTTCGACAAACCCAAATCCCTTTGGTCTGCCACTTTCTCTGTCATTTATCAGCTTTACGCTATGGACTTTACCATACTGCGAAAACAACGCGTCCATTTCTTCATTTGTCGTAGAATAGGGGAGATTCCCTACATAAATGCTTTTCATCACAATGCTCCAAAAGTAAGATTCAAATGCCTCATTAAAAATCCTAAACCACATTCACAAAATTACAAAATCTTGCTAAAACTTTTTGTCAAATCTTACTTCTGCCAAACTTGCCAAAACTTCATAACAACAAGAATCTTAATTTTAGAAATTGCCTCTAAGCCTTTAATGCAACATTAAACCTTGCAATCGTAGGCTTTTTATCCTTAAAATTTGATAAATTTTAAGAAAACCATTGCTATTTTGTGTGATTTGTGGCTAGTTTTGCAAGATTTGGTGCAAATTGGTGCAAAAAAGCAAAATACATTATATAATGCTCTCTGCTAAAAAACTTTTAAGGATAGTCTATATGCCTATCATTTCTGCAAAATCTATATATGACTTCAAGCAAAATCCACAAGATTTTTGCATTATCGATATTCGTGGCAAGCAGGCGTTTTTGGGTGCGCATTTGTGCGATTCTCACAATGCAAGCGATATACCACAAGTAATGAGCTTATTAAAATCTAGTATTTATTCCCCCCCCCCCGACTATCTGCCCCCAAATAATCTCTGCTAAAAACAACCTCCATAAACCGCTTTTAATCATCTGCTTTAGTAGCGTGAGGGCAAAATCTTTTGCCCAAAGCCTTGCAAAAAATAGCGATTTTTTAGCCCTCTATGCGCACGATAGTTTGTATTATCTTGAATGCGGGATTATGGAGGCGTATGATGCGGGGCTAGAGATATGCGAGGGCAATGATAATGCTTTATCACAAAACGCCCCACAAAATAATGTAGCACAAAGCCAACACTTATCAAAATCACAAAAAGCACAAAGCCCACAAGAATCAAACCCCCTAATCGCCCAAACTATCGCCACACTAAAGCAAAAATATCTCTCTACCAAAAAAGCGTGGGTTGTTACTTTTAGCGGGGGCAAAGATTCTACTTGCGTGTTGCAATTAGTCTATGAAATGCTCTTTTCTCTACCACCGCATTTGCGCCGTCCTACTTACGCGATTGCCTCAAATACGCTTGTAGAAGCCCCGCATATTGATAGATTTTTACACGCCGTTATTGATTCGATAAATGCCCACGCAAAAGCGCACAATATCCCTTTTGAAGTCATCATCGTAGAGCCAAGTATCAAAGATGACTTTTGGGTAAATCTCATCGGCAAAGGCTATCCAAGCCCCACACGCACATTTCGCTGGTGCACAGAGCGACTAAAGATAAACCCCGCAAAAGCCCAAGTCGCACAAATCACGCAAAAATTTGGCTCGTGCATTTTATTGCTAGGCTCACGCAAAGCCGAATCAACCAACCGCAAAAAATCCATTGAGAAGCGAATCTTAAATGAGGACGGCTACTCACAGCACCACGATTTCCCTGACACGCTGACATACTCACCTATCGCGGAGTGGGACACGGACTCTGTGTGGGGATATTTGCTATCTCATAAGCCATTGTGGGACAAAGACCATAGTGAGCTTTTCGCGCTTTATTCAAAAGCAAGTGGCGATGAATGCCAATTTATCACGGATTTGGCACAAAGTAGCTGTGGTGGCTCACGCTTTGGGTGCTGGGTATGCACGGTGGTAAATGAGGACAAATCAATGCAGGGTTTTATCAGCACGGGTGAAGCGCACCTAAAGCCATTAAATGAGTTTCGCAACTATATTAAAGATTTGCGTGAAGATTCTAATGCTAGGGCGGACTATAAACGCGATGGGCGTGCGGTGTATAAGGTAGGCGGGCTAGGACCATTTCTAAGTCATATCCGCGTAGAAATGCTAGAGCGACTTTTGGTCGCGGAGAGGGAGTTTTTAGATTTTAGCGAGCGTGAGGGGAGTGCTTCAAATGCTAGGCAAAATCTCATAAGCGATGCACAACTGCTAGCTATCCAATCCCAATGGAGTAAGGATTTTGACTTATCCCACACCGCGATAACAATCGCGCAAAAATTTCACAGACTAAAAGGAGTAAAAATGGAAAAAAGCAACATTTTGCATAAGGAGATTTTAGATGAGGTGGTAGAGACCACGCAACAAGAACAAAATGTAGATATATTAGATTCTGCAAGCATTGCAAATCTTATCACAAAAAGCATTGAGATTTGCAAGACGCGCAAACATATCGCAACTTTTGCGCAAATAAAAAGCGAAATAGAAAAACTTGTAGATGACAAAACCACAAAAGAGCAAAGCTACACAACGCAACTTTAAGGAGGCATAAATGTTTATTAGCAAAATCACTATTTGTAATCTTTTTGCTTATTATGGAGAGCAAAGTATAGATTTTGAAAGGCAAGATGGCAAGAATCTTTACTGCATTTATGGGGATAATGGTTTTGGAAAAACTAGCTTTATCCGCTGTGCGAAATTGCTATTTTTAGGCACGGGCGGGGCAAGTGAGAAAATCCCAGCTGTGATACAGCGATTTGCACCAAAAGAGAGTAGCTACACAAGGTTTATTCGTGGCAATAAAAACGATTGGCGTGGGATTCTCAACCGCAATGCGCTAAATGAGGGCAGACAAGAATTTTTCGTGCGGTTTAATGGCAAACTAAATGACGATACATTTTGCATACAAAGGGCGTGGGAAAATGTGCAAGAAACACAAATCAAAGAAACACTATTTTTGCAAATAGATGGGCAAACTTATGAAAATGATGAGGCACAGCAACGATTAAATGGTATTTTGCCACCAAATTTTGTGGAATTTTTCTTTTTTGATGGCGAGGAGATTGAAAGCATTAGTGATAATCTCCGCACAAAACTGCGCGAAAAAATCATAGAGATTTTGCAGATTAGCCCGCTTGAGATTATCATAAAACAAGCAGGGAAACTCCGCGATGAGCTAATCTCTAAAGAAGCCACAAATCAAACACAGCAAAACAATCTAGCCACAAAACAAAAAGAGCTAGAAGTCATAAGCGAGGATTTGCAAAATAGACAAAATCAACTAATCGCAAATCAAAAATTTTTAGAGGAAAAAGAACAAAAAGAGCGAGATATAAGAAAAAGTTTGGATAAGTTAATCGCGGATTCTAGCAAAGAGCGAGAGCAACTAATCAACGAAAAAAACAACAAAGAACAAGCATTGCAAAAAGAGAAAAAAGAGCTAAGTGAAACCATAAAATCCGTGATTTTTGCAAGCAATGCTAGCTTAGTAGAGGGGCTAAAAAAGCATATACAACACATAAACCAAAGCACTAGAAAAGATGATATAACTTCTCTAAAAAAATTTACCCCACAGATACAATCCCACATAGAGCAGGCATTGCGCTCTTTGCCATACCAAGCAAGCACGATAGAGGATTTTATTAGGATTTGCAATCAGATTTTAGAGCAAATGCCAAACATACTAGAATCTAAAATGACGAAAGAATACTCTAAATTGCCAATCCATCACATAGAGCGTATCAAAGAAACGCTGATTTTACTAGAATCGATAAGTCCGCGAAAACAAATCCTAAACATCAAATCCCTAAAAGCCCAAATCGCAATGCTAAAATCCCAGCAATCCGAGCTAAACTTTGATGAATATACTCAAATCAAACAAGATGAGCTTACCTCTCAACTGCAAGAATGCGAGAGGCAAAAGAAGCATTTGCAATTATTTAGAGATGAATTTTTCTTAAAGATTGAGAATCTAAAAAACACAAAAGAGATGCTTGCCAAAGAAATATATAGCTTAGAGCAAAGCATAAATACCGAGCGCATAGACAACAAACTAAAAATGATAGAGTATTTGTGTGCTTGCATTAGCGAGTATAAAGACAAGCTAATCGAGCTACTAAGACAAGAGCTCCACGATAAAATCTTAGAAAAATACAAGGCTATCTTGCCAAATGATAATGTGTGCGAGCTGCATATCGGGCTTGATTTTGAGATAAAGCTGCGTGATAAAGATGGCGAAGCTATCATCGTAGAATCTCAAAGTAGCGGACAAAAGCAGATTTTAGCTATTTGCATATTTTGGGCGTTAAGCGAGCTATCAAACTCTAAAATCCCGCTAATTATCGATACGCCCCTAAGCAGAATCGATGCGACTAATCGCGCAAATATCGTAGCAAAATATTACGCACAGGACAATCAAGTCATCATCTTGCCTCATAGTGGCGAAATAGGCTTAAAAGAATATCAATACGCTAAACCAAATCTAGCAGGGCTATACAAAATCCAAAATAGCGAAAATAGAAGCTGTGCGCATATAGAGCCTGCTGATATTAGTGAGATTTTATAAAAGACATTTAAGGAGTGCAAAATGGCAGATTTTTATACAAACGCAAGCGAGGAACTATTTATCAACCGAGTGCGAAAAGATGGCTTTGGATATAGCGAAAACTTAGGATTTAGCGATAATGATTTTCCTAAATATTTTGTGATAAGAGTGGCATTGGCTAGGGCTTTGCAATGCCCTAAAATCACGCTAGATTCTCCAAGCTGGCAAGATAAAATGATTCAAGGTGGCGAAAAAGGCAAGGAATATCACCTAAAAGAACTCACAGGCAAGGGAAAAGGCAAAATAGAGGATTTTGATATTGCTTTACGCGCATTGCTATATGTCCAGCACAAAGATGAGCTAGATGGGGATAATATCGATATTTTTAGCGATGAGAAAAAATATACAGAGATTTTGGGCAAGTATATCCATAGGGGGCTTTATGAATTGCATAATTCGTGGAAACATAGTGATTGCATTTATCAATGGTGTATGGATAATTTGGGATTTAACAACATAAATGACACAAGGAATGATATGGTGGCAAGTGGCGATATGGGGTTTGAAAATGCAGATATAAGGAGCGAGCATCTAAACTCCACATTTTTTCATCGTGTGAAACAATATTTTAGTGGTTTTGCAATCCCTATCAACTTGATAAACGAAGAAGAGTCATATCGTCATCATATTTGCAAAATCGAATTAAAAGATTCTAGCAAGATTGAGTATTTTGAGCGCAATGCAAAATATCTTAGCAATGAGTTTGGAATGCCTATCTTGTATGAAAGTATCGAGGGAATCTCTAAGGGCTATGCTATCCAAATCGCAAAGCCACAAGATAAGTGGCAAAATTTGGGATTAGCAGAATTTAAGCAGGGATTAGATTCTCTAAAAAAGCACGATTTTAAGCTAGGCATTTATGCAGGGAATGACATTGACACAAATAGTCTTTGTTTTGATTTAGCAGATGCGCCACATTGCTTTGTGGCAGGGACTTCAGGCAGTGGCAAGACTAAGTTTATCCAAACAATGATAGTGTGTTTAGCCCAAAATCCAAACGCAGAAATCATCGTCCTAGACCCAAAAGGCGGGATAGATTTTAGGGTATTTGGCTTAAAAATCAAGCTTATCATAGATATGCAAGAAGCGGGGGACATAATCGAAAATCTAATCGATGAAATGAACGAGCGAAATGCCAAAATGAGCGAAACAGGCGTAAATAATATACAGGATTTGGGGTTAAAATTTCGAGTGTTAATCATCGATGAGCTAAATAATCTAGTCGAAAATAATAAGGGCATAAAAGATAAAATCGCAAGACTTGCTGAAATGGCTAGGCAGGCGGGAATCCATTTGGTTTTAGGCACACAACGCCCCGATGGCACATTGCTAAAAGGACTGCGCAATAATATCGATGGCAAAATCGCCCTGCGCGTAAGCAAAGAGAGCGAATCTAAAATCATACTTGATGAAGGTGGCGCAGAGAAGCTACTAGGCAAGGGCGATATGTTAGTAAAATTTGGCAATATGCCAAGACGAAAGCATATTTTTAGCTGTTTATTGCAAAATGATGAGATAAAGAGTCTAATTTGATGATTTATGTCGCATAAAATCCACGCTTTGTAAGCAAGACAAAAGTGTGGATTCTAGCTTCGCGCTATTTAGTGTGCCATTTAGCGCGACTAACAATGCGTTTAAAACTACATTATAAAGCGTAATTACGCAAAGTCTCTTTTTAATTTTGCACGACTAGATTTTTGCATAGATTTTGTATACCTAGTTTTGTGTGTAGGCACACAAAGCACTTGCCGCACTTACGCTGATTTTTTCATCTTTTTGAAAACAATTTGATTTGTATTATGATTGTCTGCAACTAAAAATTAGCGCAAGTTTTTGACTTTTAGTTTATTTTGTTGTGTTGCCTACTTGTTTGGGATTTGGCTATTTTTTTGCTTGCTCTTTTCGCACTTGCGTGATTGGCTTGCCTCCTAGCCCGTAGTCATCGGTGTGGATTTCATCGATGATGACTACGGTGCTAGATTTGTTTTTGCCTAGCACTTGGGCTAGCAAATCTGTTACGCCCTCGATTAGTTGTGTTTTTTGCTCTGTTGTGGGCTCGCCGTTTTCTTTTGTGATACGAATATTTACAAATGGCATTTGTGCCTCCTTAAAAAATATTGAAATAAAAACAACAAAGTTTAACATAAAATTAACAATTTTATGTTAGTGTTGTGCCATTTTTATTGCTATTATTAAAATATGAGGTTATATTATGTCGAAAATAGCTATTATAGGATTTGGCGCAAGAGGTTTAAGCATATTTGAGAGATTTATTTCAAAAATCCTTGCTAATAATATTACTCGAAAAATTGATGTTTATATATTTGACCCACATTCTTTAGGTAGTGGTTGTCATAAAATTACCCAATCTAGTCGCTTACTAGCTAATACTGTTGCAAGTCAAATGAGTATTTTTGCAGATGAGACAATATGCAAAAATGAATTTTTTATAAAGGGTCCAAATTTTTATGATTTTTTACTTATGAAAGGTTACAAAGCACAGAAAAATGGATACTATGCGAGGTCGTTACTCGGCGAATACCTAGAATATTCATTCTTATTTGTTAGAGGGTTATGCCCAAATAATGTTACATTGCATATAATAAAAGAAAAAGCGCAAAGTGTATCTAAACAAAAAAGTAACTTTGTCATAACAAGTAAAAATACTCAAATCGAAGTTAATGCTATATTTATAACCACAGGACACCCAGAACAAACAAGCGATTTAAATGAAGTTTCAGCATACCCAACAGATATAGCTACGGCTAATTTGTCGCATAAGGACACTGTAGCAATAAAAGGACTCGGGTTAAGTGCAATAGATTTAATCACACTATTAACTAGCGGTTATGGTGGACATTATGAAACTATAAATGATGAATTAGTGTATTTTCCTTCAGGAAAAGAACCTAAAATACTTGCTTTTTCTAGGTCTAATTTGCCACTTATGGCTAGAGCGATTACACAAAAAGAAGTAAGGGAACAATATCAACCATTATTTTTTACAACAAAAAAAATTAACAAATTACTTCAAAACGGTCTAAAACTTGATTTTGAAAAGGAAGTATTACCACTTATAATTAAGGAAATGGAATATGTATATAGCTATACATATATAGCCACATATCAGTCTATCGAGGATTCTTTCACATTTAAGAATCAATACATTTTACTTAAAAACCAACGCGAACTAATAGATAAATATATTCCTAAAAAATTTCAATTTGATTTTCAAAAACTTATAAATCCAATAGGAACTTCAAAAAATGCTAATGAGTTTAGAAACAAAATTATAGAATATTTGGAACAAGACATAAAAGAAGCCTCTTTAGGCAATTTAACTAGCCCCATTAAAGCAGCTTGCGATGTATTGCGTGATGTGAGGGATATATTAAGATTGTGCATTGATTTTGGTGGCTTAAGTGAGGAATCTTATAATTTTTTTATAAAATTTTTTGTCCCACTTAACAATAGATTATGTGTGGGTCCACCACTTATAAAAATCAAAGAGTTGTTAGCTCTTATAAAGGTAGGCAATGTTGAGATTTTAAGTAGTGCAAGAACGCAATGTGCGAATAACAACAAAATTAAACTGATAGATTCTTTTTCTAATACATATCAGGTAGACCGTTTAATAAATGCAAGAATAGATAGTTTGAGCATCAAAGATGATGACTTATTGTCATCTTTGATTTGTAACGGTTTAGCAACTAAATTTAAGAATGGCAGTTTAGAATTTGAGTGTTTGCAAATTGATTCCAACTTTCAATCGGTTACAAAAAATAATAAAACAATAAAAAATTTATTTATACTAGGACTACCAACGGAGGGAATCAAATTTTATACTTTTATTCTACCTAGACCTTTTATTGCTTCCACTTTTTTAAATGATTCAGACAAGGCTATCACTACACTAATAAAAAATTTGGGATTCTAATGCTCCGCATTATTTCTTGTTTTTTGATGACTTTTGTGTCAAATGGTTTGGCTCGCTTTGGCTATGTCGTGCTTATCCCGCTACTTATCCTATCAGGGAGGCTTAGCCAAAGTGAGAGTTATCAGCTTGGTATCGCTATTTTGGTGGGCTATATTTTTGGCTCTCTTTTTATCAGCTTCTTGCAACGATTTATTAGCTTAGAATCCATTGCCAAATTCTCCCTTTTTATTATTTCACTTAGCTTTTTAGCGTGCAGTGTGGAGTTTTTGCCTTTTATGTGGGCTTGGGTATGGCGATTTATCGCAGGGGGTGCAAGTGCTAGTCTTATGATTTTAGCAGCACCACTATCGCTCCCTTACGCAAGCGAGAAATACAGAGGAAGTGTGGGTGGATTTGTCTTTAGTGGGATAGGCATAGGTGCGGTGGCAAGCGGTTTTATCCTGCCTAGTCTTGTTAACATTTGCGGGATTGATATTGTGTGGTATTTGCTTAGTTTTGTGAGTTTTTGCGCGTTTGTTTTTGCGCTTTTTACCCTAAAAACGCTAAATCCTCCCAAACCAAAATCTACAGAAAAACATTCAAATTTTAAAATCTCGACATTTTTGTGGTTACTTATCATTTCTTATGTGTTAAACGCCGTTGGTTACTTACCTCATACGCTGTTTTGGGTAGATTATTTGGTGCGTGATTTGGGGATTAGCGAAGTTTTGGCAGGGGCTAGCTGGGCATTTTTTGGGATTGGGGCTACACTTGGCTCACTAGGAAGTGGAGTGCTAAGCGATAAAATCGGGCTTAAAAACGCACATTTACTAGTGCTTACTCTCAAAGCTATGTCGTGCTTTATCGCTGTGTTTGGCACAAATGGATTTTGGCTTAATGTAAGCGTGTTTATTATGGGATTTACCACCACAGGCAATGTAACGCTTACAAACGCACTTGCATTAAAGCTCATCGGCAAGGAGTATTTTGCAAACGCTTCCTCTGTGCTGACATTTGCATTTGGTGTGGCACAAGCGGTGTTTAGCGTTGTGTTTGTGTATAGTTTAGATTTTATCGGGTATTTTTGGCTTTTTGTGCTATGTGGGATTTGCTTGCTATGTAGCGCGGTGGTGTTATTGCCTATCCCACAAAAAGACACAAAAGGACGCAAAAACACGCTAGCATAGCTTTCAACATATTTTTAGCATTTGCAAAATATGTCTAAAACATAGCCCAAACCTCACAATGACTTGCAAAATCCTAATACAAAATCGTATAAGTCTTGCGCGGTCCGTGCACGCCAAAGACGGTTTGGAGCTCTATATCTGCGGTGCGCGATGGTCCCGCCACAAAGATAATATTACTAGGCAAAACCTCCGTGCCACTTCGTTTGCGTTCATACCCTTTGACAAACTCCACGCCACTAAGCATATTTGGCACGATAGATTCTTTTGGGAGCAAGTAAATGCAAATGTTGGTAATAAGCGAGCTTAGGCGCGGGGCAAGCGCATTTGAGCTAAGTGCTATGACACCCAAATCCGCTATGCCACAGCGCGCCTGCACCACGCTCACACTAATGCCAAAAAGCCTATCACGCATACAATCCACGCTTTGGTTATAAGGCAAAAGCGCGTAAGATTCTAACCCCGCGCTTTTTAGCGCGCCATCTAGCGCATTTGTCTCGCAGTCTAAATCGCAGTTGCATAAAATCTCTTTTACACTCGCTTCATTTGCGCTTATTTCGCCGTCATTTTCAGCGATGATTTTTGCGATTGTCGCGGACAAGTCGGCTTTGCTAGATTCCACAATCAGCGATTTGTTGTTGGTGTGATTTTCTCTAAAATCACTTAGCAAAGCCTCTTTTGTGCTCCCGCTTAGATGGATTGGCTGGGGGAATCTTGGCTCGCCTTGCGCGATATGGGGGATATGCGCATTGCTTGCAATCGCCTCGCCAACTCGTGCTAAAATCTCATCTTTTGCGCTCAAGGCTTTGGCACTTAATGATTGCGCGCTTAAATCCACGCCGTTTGGATTTTGTAGATTCTGCGGATTTTGCCCATTCAAACTTGCATTACTCATAAATCACTCCTTGCATTTTTTGCACTTTGGCGTGAAGCCCGCTACTCACCTTTGGAAACGCCCGATATTTCACCCATTTATTAAGCAATGGCACAAAGCTAGCAAAAGGCTTGCCAAGCGGGGCTAGCCCCGTTAAGCCCATCACAAATCGCCATTTAGCAGGGCTTGTAGCGAGGTTTGCAAAGCCCATCATCGCGCTTTGTTCGGTTGGATTTTGCGTGTGTAATCCCTTTGCACCGCTAGAATCTGCACCTTTTGCACCGCTTTTGCTTGTGCCAAAATCCCCATACTCCCCATTTGCCTTGACTACTTTGCGCCCCTGTCCCACGCGCTCACTTCGCAAATCGCGTATGAGCTCCGCTAATGGAATCTCCACAGGGCACACCTCGCTACATCGCCCACACAGCGAGCACAAATCAAGCATCGGCGAGCAAGAATTTAGCCCAAAAATCTGCGGGCTAATCACCTCTCCAATAGGTCCGGGATATGTGCTTAGATAGGCGTGTCCGCCGATTTTGTCATACACAGGGCAGTGGTTTAGACAGCTCCCACAGCGGATACAGCTCATCGAGCGGTAGTAGTGGCTATCTTTTAGCATATTTGAGCGGTTATTATCAAGCAAGATTATATGCACTTCTTTTGGTCCGTCTTTTTCCCCCTCTTTGCGCGGGGAAGTGATGATGTTGTTATAGCAGGTGATGACGCTCCCCACCGCACTAGGCGCAAGCATAGAATCTAGTATCGCAGCATCTTCAAAGCTCTCTACCACCTTTTCGATTCCACATATTGCGATATGCACATCAGGCGCGGTGGTGCTCATACGCCCGTTGCCCTCATTTTCGATAAGCCATATCGCGCCCTCATTTGCGATAGCGAAATTTACCCCGCTCATTCCCATAGTAAATGTTTGAAACTCTTTGCGCATAAAGTTTCGCGCGATGGCATTTAGCTTTGGAATCTCATTTTCTAGCGGTGCGCCCAATTTTTCGTGGAAAATCTGCCCCACTTCATAGCGGTTTTTATGAATGGCTGGGACGACAATATGCACGGGAGATTCACCGATTAGCTGGATAATCACCTCGCCCAAATCCGTCTCAAACGCCTCTATGCCTTTAGATTCTAAAAAGTGATTAAGCCCGATTTCCTCGCTTGCCATTGACTTGCCTTTGAGGATTTTTATCGCGCCTTTTTGCTGCATAATGCCATAAATAATCTCATTTGCCTCTTTGGCGTCTCGCGCCCAATGCACTTTCATACCATTTTTGGTGGCGTTTGCTTCAAATTGTAAGAGATTTTTATCAAGGTTTTTTAGATTTTTTTGTTTGAGTTCTTTGCCCTTTTTTCGCAAGCCCTCCCAATCGACAAACCTCGTAGTAACAAGTTTTTTGCGATTGCCCCTTAGCGTATCCATAGCGCGCAGTAGATTTTCTCGTAGTTGCTTGTTGCTTAGCCCTTTTGCCACTGCGCTGTGGTATTTTGCTTTTAGTTGCGGTGTGCTTAGATTTTGGTTTGTGCTACTCATTGTGCCTCCCTTTGTTGTGTTGTGCCGTTTTGATTTTGTGTCTTGCTCGCTAAAGCGTTTAAATTCTCAAATCTAAACTTTTTTTACGCTTTTTGTGCGATTTTGTGCTTATGCTATGCCGATTCGCTGTGCCAAAAAATCATACAGATGCACAGGCTTCACGCTCACGCCCTGCTTTGCCATAGCCCCCGCGATATTAAGCAAGCAACCCGCATCACCTGAAATCATATACTCCACGCCCCGCGATTGTATGTCTTGGACTTTGCGCGTAACCATTGCGTTGCTTACTTCTGGCTCTTTTACGCTAAATGTCCCGCCAAACCCGCAACACTCTTCCTCGCGCTCTAGCTCGATGAGATTGACATTTTTTAGCCCTTTTAGCAGGGTTTTGGCGGATTCTATGCACTTCGCGGTGCGGAGGGCGTGGCAGTTGCTATGCCAAGTGATATTTGTGCGCTCGCCTTTATCCTCGTAATTTACGCCCCTTGCTAGCAAGTATTCGCTTAGCTCATAGATTCTCGCGCAAAAGGACTTCGCCCGCTCATAATGCTCGCTCCCCTCAAACAGCTCCAAATAATCCACCCTCATCATTCCCGCGCAAGAGCCACTAGGCACGATAATGGGAATCTCTTCCGCGAAAAGCTCCATATTGTGCAAGGCGACTTTGCGCGTCTCATCATAATAGCCCGAATTAAAGCTAGGCTGCCCACAGCAAGTCTGGTCTTTTTTAAACACCACTTGCGCGCCTGCGTTTTGCAATAGCTTTATGGCATTGACACAAGTGTCGCTATACGCCGCCGTGCCGATACAAGTCGCAAAAAAATACACACGATTTGAGATATTTGAGGGATTTTGTGGCATTTTCTCTCCTTTTTTGCCTTGATTTTTGCAAGTCATTGTCGCAGATTTTGGCTTTATTTGCTTATTGGATTCTCATTGTCATAGCGATAATAATACAAAACTTTGGTTATAAAATACAAAATTTTTACATAAATTTTATGTATGGGTTTATGAATGTATCAAATGTTACTTTTTGTGTATTTGGTGTCAAAATCAAAGATTTTCTAATAATGGCATTTAGATATTGTTAAAAATTGTGGTTAGGATAAAAATAACAAAAACACCAAAAGCCAAAATAAAAATCTTAAGGAAGCAAATGCAAAACAAAGGCAAAACATTAAAAATCGCGCTAATCCAAATGTGTGCAAAACCTTATGCTTTGAGCGAAAATCTAGCCCTAGCGTTGAATCTAGCCAAAATCGCACACAAAAAAGGCGCAAATCTTATCATTTTGCCTGAATTATTTGATAGCGGGTATTGTGTGAGTGATAGGGACGCAGATTTTGGGATAGATTTTTGCGCGATAAAGCGGGACAAAAAAGCGCAAAAAAACAAAACATTTATGGCATTAAGCGATTTTGCAAAATCTAGCGGAGCGCATATCATCGCGTGTAGTATCGAAAAATCTAGCAAAAAACTCTACGACACGGCATATATTATTTCTCCAAATGGCAAAATCATCGGCAAGCACCGCAAAATCTACCTTTGGGGTGATGAAAAATCGCGTTTTAGCAAAGGCAAAAAATACGAAGTTTTCAGCCTAGATTTTGGGGATTTTCGCACAAAAATAGGGTTGCAAATCTGCTATGAAATAGGCTTTGGCGTGGGTGCAAATATCTTGGCATTGCAGGGCGCAGAGATTCTCATCTATCCTAGCGCGTTTGGCAAGGCTAGGACATATAATTGGGATTTGCTAAGCAAAGCTAGGGCATTAGAAAATGGTGTCTTTGTGTGTGCGTGCAACCATAGCGGAGCAGAATCTAACGCCACATTAAAACAAACGCTAGAATTTGCAGGCGATTCACGCATAGTCGCTCCAAATGGCAAAATCATCGCACAAGCCACCAAACAAAATGAAGTCATAATCGCAAATATCGATTTAGGCGAAGTCAAAGCACAGAGAGAGAAAATCCCGTATTTAAAAGATTTTGACACCAAACTCACCAAAAGGGGGTTTGGAAAATTCACTTAAAGGAGAAAAAATGGCAAAAGAGATTTTAGTAGCCTATGGCGTGGATATTGACGCGGTGGCTGGGTGGCTAGGAAGCTATGGCGGGGAAGATTCGCCTGATGATATTTCGCGAGGGCTTTTTGCAGGGGAAGTGGGAATCCCACGACTTTTGAAGTTGTTTAAAAAATACAACTTGCCTGCGACTTGGTTTGCACCGGGACATTCGATTGAGACATTCCCCGAGCAGATGAAAATGATAGTCGATGCAGGGCACGAAATAGGCGCACACGGATATTCACACGAAAATCCTATCGCTATGACTGCCAAACAAGAAGAAGATGTCTTGCTAAAAAGTATCGAGCTAATCAAAAATCTTACAGGCAAAGCACCTACGGGCTATGTAGCACCGTGGTGGGAGTTTTCAAATATCACAAATGAGTTGCTTTTAAAGCACGGGATTAAATACGACCATTCGCTAATGCACAATGATTTTACGCCCTATTATGTGCGCGTGGGGGATAAATGGAGCAAGATTGATTATAGCGGGGAGGCAAAAGATTGGATGAAGCCTTTGGTGCGCGGGGTTGAAACGGATTTGGTGGAAATCCCTGCGAATTGGTATTTAGATGATTTGCCACCGATGATGTTTATCAAAAAATCCCCAAATAGCTTTGGTTTTGTAAGTCCGCACGACATAGGGCAAATGTGGATTGACCAATTTGATTGGGTGTATAGGGAGATGGATTATGCGGTGTTTGGAATGACGATTCACCCCGATGTGAGCGGGCGTCCGCAAGTTTTGCTAATGCACGAGCGAATCATCGAGCATATCAACAAGCACGATGGCGTGAAATGGGTAACTTTTGACCAAATCGCTGATGATTTTTTGAAACGAAGCCCGAGAAAAAAATAGAGAAATATCATTTCGTCATTGCGAGCAAAAATGAGTGCTAAGCGAAGTTTTGCGTGGCAATCCACAATGCAATACGGAATCAATAGATTGCCACGATTTTGCTACGCAAAATCTCGCAATGACAAAAAGCGATGATTTGGATTGCCACGCGGATTTTGTCAAATCCGCTCGCAATGACAGAAGTAGAATCAATGCTTACAATAACAGCGTGGGGGTGGATTGCCACGCATTAGATTTGGCAAAAATGCAGAATCTAATTGCTCGCAATGACGGAAATAGAATCATTGTCCGCAATGACGCAAAATGTAGATTCTTTAAAAACACCCACCATTAAACCCCGTTAGCAAGAGAGAGGGTTTAAAAAAGTATAAAAAGTGTAGCGATAGGTTTAGCAAAATCTAGCACAAAAACATAAAACAATTTGGAGTCAATAAAATGTGTATCTTATGTGGCGAACTCACGCAAACTTTGCATTGGAGCGAAGAGGCGTTTGAAACAAAAACTAGCAAAAAAAGCGAAATGATAGTAGGACAGGAAGCAGGCACTAGGGCAAAAGCGCGAATAAAGCGAGTGAAAATCTTACAAAAGATTTTAGGATTTTATGGGCTACGCATTGAAGATTGGCAGGGGAGTAAATTTATCTTGCGGGACAAAAAAGGCAACACCGCGCTTGTAAATAATCTAGCAGATTTATGGCAGAGCGCACAAAATCTAACAAACATACGCCTAAACCCGCTAGATTCTAAACTATTGCAATACCTAAAAGACAATGCCTAAGATTCCTATATCGATTGTAAGCGGGTTTTTAGGCAGTGGCAAGACGACATTGCTTTCCCAAATCTTAAAAGATGGAGCGTATAAAAATAGCGCGATTATCATCAATGAGATGGGAGAAGTGGGGCTAGATGATAGGATTTTGGCTTCGCAAGTGTCTTTTGTGGCTGAAAATATGGTGCTATTAAAATCTGGCTGTATTTGTTGCAATAAAAGAGAGGATTTGATAGGTCGGTTAAAAGAGATTTTGCAAGATTTTGAAGCAAGGGGGGAGAGTTTAGAGCGAGTGGTGGTAGAAACCACAGGGCTTGCAAACTTGACACCGATTTTGTTTAGTATCCAAAGCGATGTGTTTTTATCAAATCATTTTGAAGCAAAATCTATCCTATCGTGCATAGATAGCGCAAATGCTAAGTCTCACTTGCAAGAAGAAATTTGCAAAAATCAAATCGCATTTAGCGATATAGCGGTATTGACAAAGCTTGATATGTGTGAAAATCCTAGCGATTTAGAATCAATAAAACATACCCTGCTAGGCATAAATCCGTATCTGCAAATCTACACAAAAGACAAATTGCCAAATGATATATTTTGCCACCAAAAAATGCCAAAAAGCCCACAAAAATACCCGCTAAAAAACTCACCCAAAATCCCACCAAAAATCAATGATAAGGATTTTATAAAAAATGGGCTAGATAGTATTTCTAGCTTTGTTTTGCGACTAGAAAATGCGGTGGAATGGAATGTATTTGGCGTGTGGCTAAGCTTTTTGCTATATCGATATGGCGAGCAGATTTTGCGGATAAAAGGGCTTATCGATACAAAAGATGACAACAATCAATATTTAGTGGCAATCGATGGGGCGATGCACATACTACATACGCCAAGACATATCCCAAAAACTCCAAACACCGAGCATAAAAGCGAAATCGTGTTTATCATAAAAGGATTAGACAAAGAAAAAATCATAGAATCTTTTTATGCGTTTTGCGGGTAGTTTTTGTGGTAGTTTTTGTGCTAGTTTTTGCAGGGGGATTTTGCAGATATATTTTGTGGGCAAATTTTGTAAATGAGTTTTTTGCAAATGGTGTTTTTGAAATGATTTTTTTAAGGTGGTTTTGGAAAATAAATTTTTGCAGGGGGATTTTTGTGGATATTTTGATATTTGGTGTGGAGGATTTTGGGGGGTTGTGGTTTTAAAAGTTTGTGGAATATTTGCAGTGTGTGAAAGATTTTTAGTGCGGAAAGGTTTGTAGTGCGGAAAGATTCGTAGTGATAAAAGCTAAAAATGGTGGATCTTGTAGGATTTGAACCTACGACCAATCGGTTATGAGCCGAGTGCTCTGACCAGCTGAGCTAAAGATCCATTTGTCAAATGATTTGCCAAGTTTTTTTGCTAAGTTTATTTTCTAAGATTTTAGACTAAATCATTAAGCTAAGCATTCTAGTTTTTGCCTAAAAGCAAAATGTGGATTTTACCAAAAATTTGGCATAAAATCTAGTATTTATACCAAAGCAAACACAAAATCCACCAAAAACCCCATATCACTACCAAAATTTATCAAAATCTACCAAAATCCACATTTGCCACGCATATCTACATATCAGCTACGGCAAACAGCGCAATCCACGAAAACCACGCCAACACACGCAAAAACAGCGCAAAATACGCCAAACACGCCAAACACAAAAAATTCTGCGCCAAAAATTTTCTACTTTTTATTCCATTTTCGTTTGTGTAGCAATGCTTTGAAAGGATTTGGATTTGAGCCATAGCTAAAGCGAAACGCAAGTAGATTTTCTAATATCCCAAAAAGCACCATAAATGTGATAAAGCTACTCCCTCCATAGCTCATAAGCGGTAGCGGTATCCCAACCACAGGGGCAAAATCTATCGTCATACCGATATTTACCGACACATAAAAAAACAATAGCATAGCGACCGCAGCAGCGGTGGTGCGCAACCGATAGTCCTTAGTATCCATAAAGCAAAATGACAAAATATGCAAAGTCAGCACCCCATAAAGCCCCATAAGAAACAATGCCCCCACAAATCCCCACCGCTCCACAAAATACGCAAATATAAAATCACTCGTAGCAATGGGCAGAAATTTTAGCTGTGTTTGGGTGGATTCTTCTTTTTTCTTGCCCAAAACCCCGCCAGAGCCTATGGTGATGATGGATTGTTGCACATGGTAGCTTGGCTTTTCGCTGATAAAATCGTGGATTCTCTTTTTTTGATAATCTTTTAGCGAGCCATAAATAAAGGGCGAGGCGATTAGCACCGACATTATAAGGCTTATCCAAATTCTAGGATTTACGCCTATCAAAAATAGCGTGCCAAATCCCATAAATAGCACGACTAACGCCGTCCCCAAATCAGGTTGCAATAAAATTAGCACAAATGGAAGCAAAATATAAAAGCTCAAAATACAAAATTGACGGATTCCATAGCCATTTGGCGGGGGAGGGTTTGTAGATATGTGCAATCCCAAAAGCAAAATAATAGCGATTTTGATAGGCTCGCTAGGCTGCAAAGAAAAAGCCCCAATCGTAAGCCATCTTTGCGCTCCTAGCTGTTTTGTCCCTGCGACAAGCACAAGGATTAGCAAGATAATGCAAATCCAATAAAACACGATTATCATTTTGTTTGCCTGCCGAAATGGCAAAAAAAACACAAAACAAAACGCCGCCAAACCAAAAAGCACATAAATCGTTTGGCGGATATTTTGACTAGGGCTAACCTCGCCTATGAGGATATATGAAATCCCAATCAAAGGCAACAAAAGCAGGGGCAACAAAAAGTCAAAATGCGTGATAATGCGCTTATCTATCATCATTACAAATCCTTTTTTTTAGGGGGTTTATGCGTGCAAATAATGTTTGCAACATTGATAAAAACTAATATCTAGCATAGCAAAATCCTAAAATTTAAATCCGATAAAATCTGCCAAAATCTCGGCATTTTGCACGATGAAATTTTCTCCTGCCTGCGTTGAGTGCTCATTATGTTGGTTTTGTGGATTTTGTGATTTTGGATTTTGTAAATTTTGGGTTTTAAAATCGCTAGTTTGTGATTGTGGATTTTGCAAATCTAGCTCTGCTTGTGGGCTAGAATCTTGCCCATCTTGCTTATCTTGCGCATCTTGCGCATTTGTTTGTGCCATTTGCGAAAAATCTGTGTTGTGTGATTTTTCATTGTGTTGATGATTTTGCGCTTTGTCATTATCTTGTGATTGCTTTGATTCATTGAAATAATCCTTGCTTAGCGCGTTAAATGGCGTAAGCACAGTTGGCGCAAATGCTGATAGGACAAATTCTGCTCCGTTATTAGAATCCTTAGGATTTTGCGCTCTTTCATCATCTCTTTTTTCTTTGTCGCTAGATTGTGATTTATTATCGTTGGTTTTTTTGCTAGATTCTACCCCGTGCCAATCAAGCCTTTCATACGCTAGCAAAGCCCCTCCCGCTAGCAAAATCTCTGTCATATTTTTTTGCAAAAACTCTAGCAAGATTTTATCTTTTAGCAAGTTTTCCACGCATAGATTTTGTAGATTTTGCATATTTTGTGTCGCAGGATTTGCATTGCCAAAAAGCCCGCCTAAATGTTGATTTGGCAAAGCAAAAAGTCCATTTTTTTTGCCAAAATCTAATAATTCACTAGCTTTTTTAAAATCCTCCCCTCCCACGCCAAACCCCTCTTTTGTGTATTCCCACAACGCCACAGAGCCAATGAGTGAAAAATAGATTCTATTTAGCAGTTCATTTGTGCCGATGGTGTGAGAGTTTAGCTCTAGCAAGCTAGCTTCAAAAAGCGTTGCTTTTTGCAATGGTAGGGAGGTTTTTAGCGCGAAAATGATTTTGCTAGCTTGATAGAGGGCGTAGATTTTTTGGGCTTTTTCATCTAGTAGGGGCAGGCGTCTTTTGCCACTGCTTATCTTGCCATACACCGCTTCAAAATCCCTCTCTTCTATCTCGCTTCCACCCCTGCGTGCCGTATTTAGCGCGGCTTCATTGACAAGAGTGGCAAGCATCGCCCCGCTAAAGCTAGAAGTTTTTTTGGCGATTAGCACGGGGTCTATGTGGGATTTTTTGGATTTTAGATACATTTTTAGGATTTCAGCTCTCTCGGCAAAATTTGGCAACTCAATAAACACTTTTCTATCAAATCGCCCACTTCTAAGCAGAGCAGAATCTAGTGCTTGAATATGGTTTGTAGCCCCTAGCACGATTACCCCGCTACTATCTGAAAATCCGTCCATCTCTACCAAAAGCTGATTTAGCGTGGATTCTCGCTCGGAGTTGTGAGAATCGCTCGTGCGTTTTTTGCCAATCGCATCAATCTCATCGATAAAAACAATGCAGGGCGCGCTTTTTTTTGCCGCGCTAAAAAGCTCCCTCACGCGCTTTGCACCCACGCCTACATACATTTCTACAAAACTCGCTCCACTTTGATAAAAAAACGGCACGCCAGATTCTCCCGCTAGGGCTTTGGCAATGAGAGTTTTCCCAACTCCCGGTGCGCCTGATAAAAGCACCCCTTTTGGTAGGCTAATGCCTAATGCGCTGTATTTGGCGGGGTGTTTTAGAAAATCTAAAATCTCTAGCAATTCCTCTTTTGCTTCACTAATGCCCGCGACATCGCTAAATTTGATATTTGAATGCAATGGCTCAATGCTAGAATCTAAAAAAGAATCCCCAAAAGATTCTTGTCCAAATCCTCTGTTATTTTTTGCATTTCCAAAACCACCTCCAAAACTATTTCCAACATTATTTCCAAAACCGCGTTTGTGCGAATTTATGCTATTTGCAGGCTTTGTGCTAAGAAGTTTAGAATCATTAAATCTATGTTGCCCTGTATCATTGCCACCAAACTCACTTCCAAAAAATCCAAACAATCCACCTCCAAGATTTCGCCTAAAAATGATAAAACTAACCACAAAAACAAACACAAAAATTATGCCTAAAATGATATAAGCTAGCATTTTGCTTTGCCCTTTTTGCAGGGGGATAGATTTTAGCACTTGGGGTTGGATTTGCATAAAAAGTGTCTTATAAAGAGCGTGATTTGTCCTGCCATACAGATAGTCATCTTCTATCCATAATCTTTCAAACTGATTTTGCTGCAATGCCCCCTCAAACGCATTTGCTGATAGCGTTTCTGCATTGTCCCTTAGGCTCAAAACTAGCACGCAAAGAAGCGCGATAAATATCGCACCAACCGCGATATAAAAATTTTTAGATAACCGCATAGTTATGCTCCTCTTTAATGTCATATTCACTGATTGCTAGCCATTGTGAAATATGGTGTCTTTGGTTGTCTTGGTTATTTTGATTGTTTGGGGTTTGAGTATTGAATGGATTATTGATTTGTGGTGGGATTTTGGGTGCAAATTGAGTTGAGATAGAATCTGTGCTAGATTCTATGCTTGCGTGCTTAATAATGATTTTATTAAAAAACTCATCAAGCCCATAATAATGCCCCCCTAATTGTTTTTCGATAAGAATTTTTAGCGGGGTTTTTTCTCTTTTTTTGGATTCTCTAAATATGCGATTTTTCGTAGCGATAGTAGATTTTAGCTCGTGGAGTCTCTGCTTTGCCACATCACCACGAATAAGCGGGTATTGTCTAGCTAGATGTGCAGAAGCTGTGCCATCTCGCACAGAGTAGATAAAAGGGTGGATATGCGTAAGGGGCAAGATTTTTAGATTTTCCATAGCTTTGTGCCATATAGACTCACTCTCCCCGGGGTGTGCGATGATAAAATCCGTGCCAATAGCATAGCCCAAAGAGGCGATTTTTTCTAGCAATAGCGCGTCTTTTTCAAAGCGATTTATGCGGTTCATTATGCCTAGCATCGTGTCGTGTGTGTGCTGAAGAGCGATATGTAAATGCCTAGAAAATTTATCCTCGCTTAAAATCTCTAAAAACTCATCATTGATTTGGCTAGGCTCTAAAGAGCCGATTCGTATGCGTTTTAGCCCATTTAGCCTAAAAAGCTTTTTTAGCAGGGCAGAAATATTTGTGCCTTTATCTTTGCCATAGCTCCCTACATTTGTCCCTGTAAGCACCACTTCGCTAATGCCAGAATCTAGCAGATTTTGGACTTGATGTATCACGGCTGTTATGTCATAGCTACGCGCCTCACCCCGCACAAGCGGTATCACACAATAGCTACACGCAAAATCACAGCCCTCTTGGATTTTGATAAATGCGCGGGATTTGCCTACAAACTCCGCTATCATCGTAGAATCTAAATGCTTTTTATCTAGCTCATCAGCATAAAAAAACCGCTTATTTTGGCTTATTTCTTGCAAAGCGTGGTTTATGCGCTCTTTGTGGCTATGTCCCAAAACCGCGCTTACTAGATTTTGGCTAAAAAGTGCTTTGCCTTGCGTGCCTACGCCACAGCCTGCAAAAAGCACTTTTTTGCCTTGAGATTGGATTTTGCGGATATAGGAGCGCACGCCACTATCTGCGCCATTTGTAACGGTGCAAGAATTTACCACGATAATGCTTGCTTCCTCTTCTTGCAAAGTCGCTTCAAAGTCGCTTAGATTTTCTCTCATCACTTGCGTATCATAAAGATTTGTCCTGCAACCAAAGGTTTTAAAATACACTTTTGGGCGAGAATCTATGGCGTGCTTGGCGTGATTGGTGTGCTGGGTGCGCTGATTGTTTGATTTTTGATTGTTCAAAGAATCCATAAAATCCACTCTTTCCTTTTGCTATTTTTTCTTAGATTTTTTTGACTTTTTGGTTGTCTTGCTAGATTTTTGTGTTTTTTTGCTTTTGCTTTTTTGACTTTTTGTGGTTTTTGCCTTGCCATCTTTTTTAGATTTTTTTGTGCTAGATTTTGTCTTTTTATCTACGCTTTTTATGGCTTCGCTAGCAGAGCCTTTGTTTTTTAGATTCTTTTTAGTGTTTTCATCTAGTCGTCCATCGTTATATTTGCCACTTGTTTTAGATTTGTTATCCCCTTTTAGTCGTTTTCTTGTGTCTTTGTCCATACTTAAGTCATTATACTTATCACTTGTTTTTGCTTTATTATCGCCACGCAATTTTTTCCTTGTCTCCGTATCCATACTCAAATCATTATATTTATCGCTAGTCTTTGCTTTGTTATCGCCTTTTAGTTTTTTGCGCGTGTCTTTATCCATACTCAAGTCTGTGTATTTATCGCTTGTTTTAGCCTTTGTGTCGCCTTTTAAGTGTGTTTTGTCTGCTACACCTAGCTCATTATACTTGCCTGAAGTCTTTGCCTGTGTGTCGCCACCTAGATTGGTTTTATCCGCCACACCCAAATCATTATATTTACTATGGCTTTTTGCCTGCGTATCGCCTTTTAGGTGGGTTTTATCCGCTACGCCTAGCTCGTTATATTTATTGCTGGTCTTGGCTTGATTCTCGCCTTTTAGCTGTGCTTTGGTGTCCTTATCCATTCGCAAATCATTATACTTGCTATCAGTATTTGCCCCATTATTGCCTTTTAGATTTTGCTTTGTGTCTTTGTCCATCCGCAAGTCGTTATATTTATCACTTGTTTTTGCTTTATTGTCCCCTTTTAGCTGTGTCTTTGTGTCTTTATCCATTCTAAAATCATTATATTTATCGCTAGTCTTTGCTTTATTATCGCCTATATTTTTTTGCTTACTCATAGCCCCGCTTGCACACATTTTTTTGTCATAGTCAAATTTCCCCTTAGAGCCTTTGGAAAAAGTGATTTTTTTATTTTCATATTCGATTACGATTTTGTCTAATATATCGCAATAATCAGATTTTGGGTATTTCTCCATAAGCGCGGTTTTGAACTCTTGATAGTCCATATCTAGCGCGCCTTTTGATTTAGAAAATGTCGTAATAAGCCCAAATTCATACATATTTTGCAATCCCTTAAAATGGCGTTGTTGGACTATCATTTATATCGCTTTAGTATTGCGTGAAATCGTTTGAGGATTTTTGGTGATTTTTTCATTTGGCAAAGTGGCAAATCTTGGTGGCTAGATTTGGTTAGATTTTTAGCTAGATTGTGTGGCATTTTGGGTGTGATTTTGCCAAAATCAAGCCCCAAACAAAATCCATAACCCACCTTTATTGCTTGCATTATTTGCATTTATGATTTATCTTTTTTAGATTTTTTAGTCGTGGCTTTGTCGCTTATTTCTTGTTTTTGAGATTTTGCTTTCTTTTCCTCTTTTTCCCTTTTCTTTTTGTCTTTTTTGCTTTCTTCTTGTATGTATCTTTGTGAGCTAGCGTTAAACTTATCCAAATCATAATCTTTGCGCTTTTTATACCCGGGGTCGCCTACTTTTTGGTATTTATAATAATCATAGTCTAGCTCTTCTTGGGAATTGTTTTTTAGATTTTTTTTCATCTCTGCGTCAAGCTGTGCGTCATTATACTTGGTGTTTGTTTTTGCCTGCGTATCGCCTTTTAGGTTGGTTTTGTCCGCTATGCTAGGCTCGTTATACTTGCTACTTGTTTTAGCCTGTGTGTCTCCACCTAGATTTGCTTTATCCGCTACGCTAATGTCATTATACTTGCTATTTATCTTTGCTTGATTCTCGCCTTTTAGCTGTGCTTTGGTGTCTTTATCCATACTCAAGCTATCATACCTATCGCTAGTTCTTGCTTTATTATCCCCTCTTAGATTTTGCTTTGTGTCTTTGTCTATGGCAAAATCTTTATATTTATCGCCCGTTGTGGCTTTGTTTTCGCCACTTAGATTTTGCTTTGTCCCCTTATCGATTGCTAAGTCATTATACTTATCACTTGTTTTTGCTTTTATGTCGCCTACATTTTTATCCCTGCTAGCAGCACCGCTTTTGCACATTTTTTGGTCGTATTTAAACTTCCCCTTAGAGCCACCTGTAAATTTAATCTTTTTGCTGTCATATTCGATTACGATTTTGTCTAAAATCTCGCAATAATCCGCATTTGGATACTTCTCTATAAGCGCGGTTTTAAACTCCTGATAATCCATCGCCACACCGGGTGTTTTTGAAAAAGTCGTAATTAGCCCAAACTCATACATAATCTAGCTCCTTTTTTACTCCGTTTTTATGTTTTCTACTCTTTTGGAATCTCTTTAGATTCTACGCAATCGCTTTTTTTCTTATCCCCAAATCCATCATTGCCCGTTTGGACAAACTTAGTCGTATCATAGGCGATAAAAATATCTGGCTCTGCTAGAAGTGCGCGGATAATCTCTAGCGAAATGCTAGAGCGCAAAGCAAGTGTGGCGTAAGAATTTGTCTGATACCATACAGAGATTTTCACGCCATTTGGCTCGATAAAACTATACACACGCACATCAAGATTTGCATTTCGTAGCGAATATCTATCGCGCATTTGATTTACGCTTTTTTTGCTGATTTGCGTGTAGCCACGCGAGTATTTTACCACAATATCGCTTGCTATGTGCGTAGCTTTTGGTAGATTTGAATCAAAAGTGATACAAAAATCTATCCCGTCCCACACCGTTTGCATACCGCTGTGCGTGTAGTTTGCTATCATATTTGTGAAAACATAATTATTTGGGATAAATACGATTCTGCCTGCCCTGCGATTTTCTCGGTATGAAGTGAGCGTTACATCTTCATAGATAGTGATACGCAATGCTGAAATATCTAGCACATCGCCTACATAGGTGCTACCATCTTTTTGGATTCGTATCCTATCGCCTACATGCACACTCCCGCTAAGCACAATCACAAACCACCCAAGCAAACTCATAAACAAATCTTTCATCGCAATCGCAAGCCCCGCTGATGCAAAACCTAGCACCGCGACAAGATAAGTTACATTTTCTAAATACCCAAAAAGCAGGATAAAAATGATAATGGTGAAATTAAAAAAGTTTATGATTTTGCTAGCGGTGTAAGCCCTTTCATTGTGTGCGATATATCTGCGAACGATGATTTTTAGCACAAGGGCTATGCAAATGCTAATAAAAATCGCCAAAGCAATATAGCCTAGCTTTAAGACTTGTTTTTTGATTGCGCCATAGATTTCATTATGGATTTCATCGTATTTTTTGCCATAGACTTCTACGCTTGTTTTTAGCACATTTTGCGCGCTTTGAAATTCTAGTAGTTGGATTTGGGTGGAGTAGATATTGTTGCTTAGCTCTTTTGCTTTGTTTTTTTCTTTATTTTTGTCTTGGGATTTTTTTTGCAACTCAAGCAACAAATCGTGCTTTTGAGAAATAAGCAAGATTAGCTCATCAAGGGATTTTTTGCTAGATTCTAGTGAGGCTTTGGAGGCGTTTAGGGATTTGACAAAAGAGATTCCGCTAATGATTGCAAAGGGGTTTGTGATGTTTGGGATTTCGGGGATTTCTGGCTTTTGGATAATGTCTGCAAAAGGGTCGCTTTTGTCTTTTAGTAGCTCTAGTTGCCTTTGCAATGTCTCTATGGTGTGTTTTTTTTGGTTTATGGATTCTTTGTCGGTGTTTGTTTTTTGGAGAGATAGCACTTCGCTTGAGAGAGAATCTATCTCCCTAGCGATTCGCATATAATCCGCATAATCAGCATATCTTTTTAGCCAAATGCTATCATTTTTTGCCAAAGCAGATTCTATCGCTTCAAGTTTTGCTTTTATGTCTTTTGTGGTGGATTTTGGGCTATTTTGTGGATTTTGCAAATTTTGTGAAGTTTGTGGATTTTGCAAAGAAGTTGGATTTTGCGCTTTTTGGGTAGTGCTATCCCCAAAAAGTGGCAAAATCATTGCACCTAGCGACACGCAGGCACAAAAAAACATTTTTTCTACAAAGCGGACAAATCTAGCACTAAATGTTTGTTTTTGCCATACAAAGCGATTAAAATCTTTGCCCTTTATTTTGCCCTCAATATTGCTTGCCACAATGTCTCCTTCAAATCCTGCGAAAATCCTGCCAAAATCTTGCAAAAAATTCTGCCAAAATCTTTTAAAAATTTTTTCAAAATCTTGCCAACCACGATTTTTATCCCAAATCCTAACTAAGCCAAAAGCCACCAAAAGCAACATAAACACCCGTGATTATAGCCTAAAAGCAATAATTACGCACAAAACTTCAAAAACTTAAATGCAACTTTGATATAATCCACATTTTTAAATGATTTTATGCTTTTTGCCCTATTTTATAAACATTTAAGGACATAAATGCGCTCTATCAAAACATTTTTGTGGCTATGTGTGCTAGCTATACACGCACCCCATCTAGTCGCCTCTAGCCAACATAGCACAAAAATAAATAGCCCAAAATCTACCACCATATTTCAAAACATATCCCTTGATAGCAACTCCACTAAAAACACAAGTCTAGCCACTTCGTTTGGGACGGATTTAGAGCCATATCCTAGCTCGCTTGGGATTGGCTATGTGCATAGCTTTATGCAAACGCGCACATTTAGTATCCAAACTATCGGCACACAGCTACAATACACCCGCTCTAATCCCAAATATCGCGGAGTGTATAGCCTAAATCTAGCCCACTCATCGCTAAAACCAAAAAGCGCAAGCAATGCCACCGAAGAAGCCCTGCATATCGGGCTTTTTAGCGCGTTTGATATAGGGTTTGCAAATAGTGAAAAAGGCGGGATTTTGCTAGGGGTAGAGGGGGGCATAGGTAGTGGCATAGCAAAAGAGGCAAATAATGGATTTGATGAAAGCTCTTTGCTACTAAATGCTGACATAGGCTATATTTTAAAGCTAGGCGCGCTAAAAAATGCCTTCCATCACGACACTCACGACACTCACGACACTTTTGACAAACAAAACGCTACTAAAACGCGTAATTTGTGGCTATCAAACTTGCTGATATATCCTTATTTGCGTTTGGAGCAGTATATGTTTTTGCCTCACACAAAATCTAGCAAAGATAGATTTGATTATGGACTAAATGGCATACTAGGCGTAAAATTTATCGGGGATTTTAGGGCGTTTGATTGGTGGGTAAATCTTGGGATTTTGAGCGATTTTAATGCCTCTGGTAATGGCATAGGCGTGCTTGGGGATAACTCTATCGTGTATGACAAAGATGGAATCTCAAATGGGATTTTAAGCGATATAGGGCTAAATATACTAAATAACCGCTCTTTTGCCCTGCAAGGGCGATTTAGCATAAACTACGCGCTAAATTACTACGAGCTAAATCTAAAAGGCTCTTTAGTCGCTCTGTGGCAGTTTTAGGGGATTTTGGGCTTAATTATGAGGATTTCGCAAGCATAAAAAGCAAAATCTAATTCCACGCAAAAATTATGCTAAAAATAACTTAATCCACCTTAATCCACTTTGCTAGAATCTAAGTTGCCTTGAGATTTTACCAACGCAAAGATATGCTAAAATCGCGTCTAAATTTTCAAACTTAGGGTGTTTAGGCATTGAAAACAATCATTTTGCAAGATTTTTTGAATCGTTATAAAGACATAAAAGCCCGCGTGCATTCGTTTGAGAGCTTTGGCGGGAGCGATGGTCCGGGTGTGCGCTTCGTGCTATTTTTGCAGGGCTGTCGCTTGCGCTGTTTATACTGCCACAACCCTGATACTTGGGACACACACAGCGGAAGTGAGATGAATCTCAAAGATATTTTAAAAAAGATTATCCCTCACAAGCGATTTTATCAAAACGGCGGGGTTAGTATATCAGGGGGCGAGCCGCTGCTACAAAGCGAGTTTTTATACGATTTTTTAGTCGCGCTTAAATGGCTTGGATTTCACACCGCGATTGATACGAGCGGGAGTGTCGCTATAAAAAAGTCGAAAAAGTGCATAGATGAGGCAAGTATGCTTCTGCTAGATATTAAGGAAGTAGATGAGCGCGATTGTGTGGGATTAACGGGGGCTAGCGGGGCAAATACGCTAAAGACGCTTCACTACTGCGAGGAGGTGGGCAAGCCCGTGTGGGTGCGCTATGTCTGCGTGCCAGAGCACACTTTGCAACCGCATAAAATCCACGCATTAGGCGAGCTACTGCGTCCATTGCAATGCGTGCAAAAAGTGCAACTCCTGCCCTTTCATCAGCTAGGCGCGCACAAATACGAGCAACTAGGCTTGCACTACCAGCTAGCGCATCTCCCCACGCCCACAAATGAAGCAATGCAAGAGGCAAAAGAGATTCTCTCTCACTATGGTTTAGCTCTTGGATAAACGCGCTAAAAATTGCTAAGTTTTTTTAAAAAAACTGCTATTTTGCACGCAGTTTGCACACAAAGTGATTTTTAAATAGTCTTGCCAAAAAAATACTTGCTAGCAAAATCTAGGAAAAAATCTTAGCAAAAATCTTTATCCAACAATTATCTAAGCACATTTCAAATCGCGCTTGCAAAAGCGCAATAAAAAGCCACAAAACGCCAAAATCTTAGCAAAATCTTAGCGCATTAAAAATTCCACAACAATCTAGCAGAAATGCTGTAAGTCTCTTGCATTTGAAGTTTTGAGTATGTGCCACCATAGCTTACATCAAATATATTTGTTTTTACAAACGGGATACGAGCAGCCACTTCTAGCCCTAAATGCTGTGCGATATTTGAGCGCAATCCTACATTTAGCCCGACATCAAATCCTGTGTAATTTACTTCTACGCCATTAGATTCTAGTGTATCATACAATTCTTTGCTCTGTCCTGTAAAAAGCCAAGTCTGCCCACCTGCTCCAAGCCCTACAAACGCACCAAAATCAACATAATTTGTAGCGACAAAATTTGCTAGCAAATCCACATTTGCACCATAATTTAGCCGATAGAGGTATTCGCCTTGGTCTTTTGGCTGTGTAACGCTTGCGTTAAGATAAGCGCGGATACCAAAGTATTTGACAAAAAATTTGTTATATCCCCACAATATCCCATACTTAAATCCTTTTTTCTTATCCTCGCCACTTCCTTGATGCGTGTTGGCGATAGCTTTGACCTCGCCCGCCCCTAGCTCTATACCTATAAATGAACCACTGCGCTCATAAGGTGGCTCATAATATGAATGCTTTTTGGGAGGGGTTGTAGGGGGGTTGGTTGATTTAGTCGGCTGATTTGGTGTCGTAGATTGTGCGGGAGGATTTGTAGTCGTGTCATTTGTTGTGCTAGGTTGTGTAGCGTTGTCCTTTTTTGCCTGCTCTACTTGCTTTTGTAGCTCTAAAAGTCGCAACTCTTTTTCTAATGCTTGGATTTGCTCATCGGTGTTTTGGGCTTGAAGCGGGGGAAATAATGCTAGTGATAAAGCTAGCCAAAAAATTAGAGAGGTGCTATAAAAAGCTAGGCTTTTACGAGAGAGAGAGAGAGAGAGGTTTTTTGCGCAAAATCTTGTGGCTTTGCATTTTGGTTTGGCTAGATTTTAGCGTGTTTTGGCTAGATTCTAGGTTAGATTCTAGTGGATTTAAGTAGGTTGCTTGTGTCATTTTGACTCCTTTGTGTAAGAAAATTAAATCTAGGATTAAACCAAAGAAAAAATAACGACAAAACAACAGCCACTAGAAAATCTAGTGGCGTATCAAAAAGCCTTTTTATGTGGCTTTTGGCATAAGCCCTTTTATGCTTGTGGAGCTTGAGAGTATGGGTGAAGTATCGCAGGGTCGGGGAGCAAGCACACAGCAGATGGGTCTTTGCCCTCGTAGTCGATTTTGCTTAGCAGGTCGCGGGCTAGATTGATTCTAGCTGCTTTTTTGTCATTAGAATCCACAATAATCCACGGCGCATAAGGCGTATGCGTGCGTGAAAACATCTTTTCAAACACCGCCGTGTATTCATTCCACAAATCTAGCGATTTAGAATCTATCGGGCTTAGTTTCCACATTCTAAGCGGGTCGGTTTTGCGCCGTTTGATGCGGAATTTTTGCTCATCGCGTGAAACATCTAAGAAATACTTAAATATCATTGTCCCGCTTGCGATAAGCATTTGCTCAAGGCTTGAGACTTGGTAGATAAATTGGCGATACTCTTCAGGCGTGCAAAATCCCATCACTCTCTCCACGCCCGCGCGGTTATACCAGCTTCTATCAAAAAACACGATTTCCCCACCGCTTGGCAGAGAGCCTATGTAGCGCGTGAAATACCATTGGGTTTTTTCTACCTCTGTGGGCTTAGCAAGCGCGACAATGCGGAATCCACGCTGATTTAGATGCTCGGTCAAAGCCTTTATCGTCCCGCCTTTGCCCGCCGCATCGCGCCCTTCTAGGATAATGACAATCTTTTTGTTGTTTTTCTTTACCCAATTTTGAAGTTTAAGTAGCTCGACTTGGAGTTTTTGGATTTCGTTTTCATAAAACTCCCTTTTTAGACGCCCCGTTTTTTTCTTAAAAATATCTTTGGCGTTTGCCTTTATGGTCTCTGGGCGAATAGTAATCGCCTTTTTTGTCTCTTTTTTTTCAGACATAGCATTCTCCTCACGAAGTGAAATTTAAGATACAAAACAAATGATAAAAAAAATAACTTAAAATAGACTTTAAATTTTTAAATTTTTCGTTAAAATATCGCGTTTTTTACCAAAATAAACAAAATATACGCTTTTTTGGATTTTGGCAAAAAGTAGAGAATGCTGATAATTTTATGGAAATTTTAAACATTAAAGAGAGAAAAATAATGCAAAATCAAACACATTTTAATACTTCTAAAAACAACGAAAATCCTCTCAACAAAAACACTCTCCACAAAAACCCTATCCATAAACAAAATCTTGGCAAAATCTACTTTCTAAATATGGACATAGCAAGTGCGATTACGCTATGTGGGGATATGCTAGAAAAATGCAATCTTAGGGCTAAGGAAGATAATGAGATATGTGCTAGCATTTTTGGTGATGAAAAAGATTTTGACAAATTTGTCGCGTGGTGCAAGGGATTTTTTGGCTCAAATGTCGTTTTTGGCGACTCGCTAGAATCCATCGCTATTGCTAGACTAAAATCAAAAGGGCTTTTGTGCGCCACAGCAGAGAGTTGCACAGGTGGGCTTTTGGCATATCATTTCACGCGCAATGCGGGGGTGTCTCAAGTATTTTTGGGTGGCGTAGTAAGCTATGATAATGCGATAAAACAACGCATTTTAGGCGTTAGAGAATCTAGTTTGGAGGATTTTGGCGCAGTAAGCGAGCAAGTAGTAAGCCAAATGCTATGTGGGGCTTTGGAGCGATTTGGCGCGCAAGTCGCACTAGCTAGCTCTGGCATAGCAGGTCCTAGCGGGGGCAATGCTCAAAAACCCGTAGGAACGGTGTTTTTAGGAGCGCAAGTAGCGGGAGAAAAACCACTCATAGAGCAACATTTTTTTGCAGGCACTAGAATCCAAATCCAAGAACAATCCTGCCAAAAAGCCCTAGAAATGCTACTAAAAATCATCTAACCCCTTGACAAAATAAGACAAAAAACAATATAATCGCGTTTTGCTTTTTTGGATTTTGCTTTATTTTGCTTTTTGATTTTGGATTCAAAGTTGGCTTGAGTTTTGCTTAGATTTTAGCTGTTTTTGCAAGATTTATGTCAATCATAGAAAGTAGCAAAGTGTGGCGAGTGTAGCCACAAAAGTAGCGACAAAAAAAGCAAAGTGTTTTTTTAAATCTTTTCTAAATGTGATTTTGCAAGCATTTTGTAGTATTTGCAAATAGCGTTTGTAGGCATTATTTTAGAAAAGTGTTTCTTTGATTTATTTTAGATTCTAGTGATTTTATGCTGACCCGCTAGCTCAGTTGGTAGAGCAATTCCCTTTTAAGGAATGGGCCGTTGGTTCGAATCCAACGCGGGTCACCATTTGAATAAGTTGTGGCCCCTTCATCTAGTGGTTAGGATACCACCCTTTCACGGTGGCTACAGGGGTTCAAATCCCCTAGGGGTCACCACTTTTTCATTTCCTTCTTTTTCTTTATAAATCGCTGGTCGCTTAGCTCAGTTGGTAGAGCGCCACCCTTACAAGGTGGATGTCATAAGTTCGAGCCTTATAGCGACCACCACGATTTAGCGACTCTTTTATTTTCTTTTGTGTTTTATCTTTGTCTTTGGCAGATACACACAAGCATAATGGTTGCAGCGGTAGTTCAGCTGGTTAGAATGCCGCCCTGTCACGGCGGAGGTCGCGGGTTCGAGCCCCGTCCGCTGCGCCACTTTATCTTTTGATTTTGCGCTCTTAAATGATTTTTGTTGATTGTTTTTGTGCTTTGATAAAAAAACCCTCACTTCTAAAATCTAACTTAATGTAAAATCTAAAAACCTCAACACATTCTTAGGTTTTGCATTCATAGATTCTAAAAAACTAAAATCTAAAAAATTACTACCCATTATTCCGCTATATTTTTTCTTATTTTTACTATAAAAACAAAAAAATAAACACAAATACAAATTTAAATTGTAAAATAAGCCCCTGCTTTGTCTTCTAAACAAATCACAGCAACTAACCAAAAACGCCAAACAAGGCGACTGCAAAGCAGAGCAAAAAGGCAAATAGACAAAATCTACTTGCTTTTTTTGCGCAAAAACCACAACAACTACACAATGAGTAATAAATGTTTTCCCAAAAAGCAAAGCAAGATGCTAAAAATATCTGCAAAGTAGCAGGTGGCAATTTCTTAGAAATGTATGATTTTGCCGTGTATGGATTTTATGCAGCTATCATCGCTAAAGTCTTTTTCCCAGCGGAGAGTGAGTTTGTCTCTATTTTGCAGAGTTTTGTCGCATTTGGATTAGGTTTTCTTATGCGTCTCTAGGCTCGATTTTGCTAGGTGCGTATATGGACAAGCACGGACGCAAACAAGGGCTTATGCTTACTTTGTCGATAATGGCAGCAGGCACGCTAATAATCGCTCTTTGTCCGGGCTATGATACTATCGGCTTTTTTGCCCCGCTTATCGTAGTGATTGGCAGGCTTTTGCAAGGATTTAGCGCGGGCGCAGAAGTAGGCGGTGCTAGCGTGTATCTATCCGAAATCGCCCCCAAACATTTACGCGGATTTTATGTGTCTTGGCAAAGTGGCTCTCAACAAATCGCTACGATTTTCGCAGGGGCGATAGGAATCGCGCTTCACTACTTCATAGGCGATGCGCTTGTGGAGGCTTGGGGGTGGAGAGTGCCTTTTATCATCGGTTGTCTTGTGATTCCATTTATCATTTATATTCGTAGGACGCTAGATGAGACGCCAGAGTTTAAAGATAAGCTAAGCAAGCACAACGCAGGCAAAAATATCGGTGCGATTGTCAAAAATATGCTTGAAAACTACCCTATTATCATTCTAGGCATTATGTTTGTGATGATGACGACAGTTACATTTTATTTCATCACTTCTTACACCCCAACTTATGTCAAAAATATCCTAAATTTCACGCGACTTGATGGCTTTATCGTTACGGCGATTGTGGGCGTTAGCAATCTTTTTTGGCTACCTGTGTCAGGGTTTTTGGGGGACAAAATCGGTCGCAAACCGATTTTGCTAACAATGACATTTTTAGGAATGATTAGCGCGTATCCTATGCTAACTTTCCTTGTAAATAATGTCTCTTTTACCAATCTAGTGCTAGTTGAGCTATGGTTTAGCTTTATTTTTGGCGCGTATAATGGCGCGATGATAGTCTCTCTATCAGAGATAATGCCAAAGCAAGTCAAAGCTCTTGGATTTTCATTTTCTTATTCGCTAGCGGTTGCGATTTTTGGCGGATTTACCCCCACTATGGCAACTATCCTAATACAATACACAGGAAACAAAGCTAGCCCTGCATTGTGGCTTAGTTTTGCTGCGATTTGCTCATTTATTTCGGCATTGATTCTATTTAAAAAAGGTGGAATCTATGAGCGAAACAACCCAAAAACCCCCACAGAATAACTGCCAAATGCCAAACTTGCTTTTATAGATTTTAGGCAAAATCTATAAACGCAAGCAAAAATCAATAATGCCATAGCGATAATGCGATATGTAAGGAGAGAAAATGGAATCTAGGGATTTTGACATAGTAGTCATCGGTGGAGGCAATGCCGCGTTATGCGCTGCGATAAGTGCAAAGGAGCAAGATTCTAGCTTAAAAATCGCCCTGCTAGAGAGCTCGCCTAAAAAATGGCGCGGCGGCAACTCCCAGCACACGCGAAATCTACGCTCTATGCACGATGCCCCAACAGATGTGCTTACCTCTACTTATAGCGAAGATGAGTTTTTTGATGATGTTTTTAAGGTTACCAAAGGGCAGACAAATGAAAAATACGCCCGCTTTGTCATCTCAAAAACCCCTCAAATCGTAGAATGGGCTAAAAAAAATGGCGTTAGATTCCAGCCATCTATGCGAGGCACACTCCATCTTGGGCGCACAAATGCGTTTTTTTTGGGCGGGGGCAAAAGCCTAGTAAATGCCTACTATCACACCGCAGAAAATCTAGGGATAGAGATTTTTTATGAGTATGAGGCATTGGAGCTAAAATCTAATTCTAGTGAAAATATAAGCGAAGTGCTAGTCCTTGACAAAGTGCAAAATACACAAATTAGATTCCACGCAAAAGCCTTTGTAATCGCAAGTGGAGGCTTTGAGTCAAACTTAGAAATGCTTGAAAATGCGTGGGGAGAATGCGCTAGAAATTTTATCATTCGTGGGACAAAGTTTAATCAAGGCAAAATGCTAAACGCCCTAAAAAATATCAATGCCAAAATCATAGGCGACCCCACACAAGGGCATATGGTAGCCATAGACGCGCGCACGCCCAAATATGACGGGGGTATCGCTTCAAGGGTAGATTGTGTATCGCTTGGAATCGTAGTAAATTCTGCGGGAAAAAGATTTTATGATGAGGGGGAGGATTTTTGGCCCAAAAGATATGCGATATGGGGGCGACTAGTGGCACAGCAAGAGGGGCAAATCGCGTATTCTATCACGGATTCTAAAGTCCAAAGCGCGTATATGCCATCACTCTTTCCGCCTATCGTAGCGGATTCTATCCCTAGTCTTGCAAGCAAGATAAATAATGACAAAAATCTATCTATGAGCATCGATGAAAAAGAGCTAGAAAACACTATCAAAGAATATAACCAAAAAGTCATAGATGGCGAGTTTAACCACACAATACAGGATAATTGCCACACGCAAGGGCTACGCATCGAAAAAACACATTGGGCGTTAAAAATCGATACCCCGCCGTATTATTGCTATCCGTTGCGCCCGGGGGTAACATTCACTTATATGGGCGTCAAAGTCAATATGGATGGGCAAGTGCATAAAGATGATGATTCGCTCTTTGGCAATCTTTTTGCCGCAGGGGAGATAATGGCAGGAAATATCCTCACACAAGGCTATGTAGCTGGATTTGGTATGAGTATCGGCTCGGTTTTTGGGCGACTATGCGGGGAGGGTGCTGCAAAAGTCGCCCTAACACACAAATAAAACAACGCAACAAAAGGACGCACAATGCAAGAATCTAACAAAATCACATTTAACAAAACCATAGGCATAAGCGCATTTCACAAACTAGAATCTAGCCAACATACAAAATGGCAAACAACCCCGCTAGATTTAGCCACAAAGCAGCACTACACTGACGCTTTGCAATCGTGCATAATCTGCAATTCTTGTCGCTATTGCGAGGGATTGTGCGCGGTATTTCCTGCGATGGAAAAAAAGCGAGAATTTGATTTGCGTGATATGGACTATCTAGCAAATCTTTGTCATCAATGTAGCGAATGCTTTTATGACTGCCAATACGCCCCGCCACACGAGTTTAATGTCTCTATCCCACAGCAGTTTGCCACTATCCGCCAAGAGAGCTACAAAAAATACGCATTTTTAGGTTTTTTAAGTCGTGCGTTTGATAAAAATGCTTTTCTTACAAGCGTAGTTTTATTGTTTGCGCTATTTTTAGGATTTGTGCTTGCAAGCGGTTTTGAATACGCTAGCATAAGCCATAGGGGCGATTTTTTTGCGGTGATTCCTTATGACTATATGGTAGGTGTTTTTGGGGTTGTGGGGGCTTTTAGCTGTTTGGCTTTGGCGGTTAGCTCTGTTAGATTTGCCAAGTCGATAGATTTGCCAAAAGTGCCTATAAAAGCGATTTTGCAAAGCATAAAAAATACGATTTTTTTAAAATATTTAGGTGGGCACAAAGATGAGGGTTGCACCTACCCACACGACAAGCGAACAAACATACGCAAAATCTATCATCACTTAACCGCCTACGGATTTTTGTTTTGCTTTATAGCGACAAATTTAGGCGCAGTTTGGACGCATTGTTTAGGTTTGCACGCCCCGTATGACTTTACCCAAGCCCCCAAAATCTTTGGCTTTATAGGCGGGATAATGCTATGCGTTGGCACGATAGGACTACTTTTTGCCAAAATCGAAGCAGATGAGGAAATCAAAGATAAAAACTCCATCTCGATGGATTACGCACTTATTGTTATGCTTTTTGTATCTAGTTTTAGCGGGCTAGCCCTTATGGTGCTAAAAGAGACTTTTTTGATTTCATATATGCTATATTTTCATCTAAGTAGCGTGCTAGCGTTTTTTGTGATGATGCCTTATTCTAAATTTGTGCATATTTTTTATCGCTTCATCGCATTGCTAAAATACAATACTGATGAGTTTCATACCCAAATAGAGCATAAATAAATAGATTTTAGCCTTGATTTTTGGGGCAAATCCGCTCTAGCGCGTCTAGCACGCGTAGCGTATGTTTTTGTAGCCATTTATCACTGCCTCCACTTCGTATCTGCGCAAAAAAAGCGCGGATAGAAGCATCAAGTGGCAACTCCTCATCTATGCTAGGATAGCTTACTTCTCCTAGATGATAGCGCACCATTTTTTGGTATAGAGAGGATTTCTCTACGCTATCACTCACCACCACCCCACAATCAAAAAGCGCGATTTTTTGTGCCTTTGTCTCATCATAAATCGCGCTTTTTTTCGTCCCGCCTATCATTATTTCGCGCGATTTTATAGGCGATAGCCACGAAGCGGTAATATTTGCGCTAAATGTCTTGCACTCTAGCTGTATATTTGCCAATGCCTCAAACCCCTGATAACATTTGCAATGCACGCTATGTGATAAAATCTCTAGCCCAAAAAGAAAATCTAAAATACTTAAATCGTGCAATGCCAAATCCCACACCACATTTACGCTATTTTGGAAAAGCCCTAGATTGATTCTGCGCGCCTCCACATAGAGTATCTCACCAAAGCTAGCTAGATTTTGTTTTAGCCATTTCACCGCAGGAGAATACAAAAAAATATGGTCGCAATGAAGTGTTAGATTTTGGCTTTTTGCTAGCGAATAAAGTGCGTGTGCGTCTTTTTTGCTTGTGGCTAGTGGCTTTTCTACAAATGTATGTTTGCCCGCTTGCAATGCCAAAGAAGCAAGGGCAAAATGCGTATCTGGTGGCGTGATGATAAAAACCGCTTCTATCTGTTTATCGTGCAAAATCTCTTCATAAGAGTTGTATGCCTTGATAGATATTTTAGAATCTAGCAAGTTTTTTGGATTTTGATATGGGCTTTGCAAATTATCCAAATTTTTTGGGGCATTAGATTTTGCTTTGATAGATTTTAGGGTAGCAAAATCTTTTAGCGCGTTTTGAGTCTGTACTTTGTCGCTATCATACACACCTTTTAGGCAAAATCTATGCTGATTGCAAAGCGCTTTTAGCACATTTCTACCCCAATACCCATACCCTACAATCGCACATTTAATGGGCATTTTTGCTGTTTTTTTTGTTTTTTTATGGTTAGTTTGCTGTGTCATTACACATTCCTTAATAATCCTTATAAAGCACAAAATATGAGGCAAAATTTTTTTATTTTACAACACACATTTACAATGGACATTTGCAACTCACATTTAAAACACGCATTTGCAACTCACAAAAGACAAAATCAAAATTTTACCAACATTTAAGCACATTACAAATCAACAAAATCATAAAATCATAGAATCAACAACGCTAGAAATAATATTATTAGCGTTCATTTTTAGAGTTTTGGTTATAATTTGACAAACCTAGCGCATATATTAGCTCACATATCAGCGCATATTGGCGTGCATATCGTTTGGCTTGCTTAAAGCCATACAAAAAGGGACACACATAATGAATACAACTCATAGCACAGAGCAAACAGATTTTCACAAAAACGCGCAACCCCCCGCCCCAAAATCTAAAATCGATTTAAAAACAGATTCTATCCCTAGATTATTTTTTTACTACTTTATCCCTGCACTTCTTGCGATGCTAGCACTCTCTACATATTCCACGGTAGATGGCATATTTGTCGGCAAAAAGGTAGGCGAAAATGGCTTGGCTGCGATTGGCATTTGCTGGCCTATTTTCCCTGCTTTTATTGCGTATGAATTGTTGTTTGGATTTGGTGGAGCGGCGATTGTGGGGTATTTTTTGGGCAAAGACCACGGATATAGGGCTAGGCTTGTTTTTTGTTCGATTTTTTATTTTGTGGCGATTAGCTCGGTGCTTATTGGCATAGTTGGATTTTGCTTTGCAGATTCTATCATCACCGCACTCACAGCGGATAAACCCATCTCAAGCGAGATAAAAGAGCTTGCCTTTAGCTACATTCGCATTATTTTTATCGGCACGCCTATGTTGATTTTGCACCCATTATGCGATATTTTTGTCATCAATGACAAACGCCCCATTCTTGCTAGCATTGCGATGATAGTAGGCTCTGCTAGCAATATCGCGCTAAATTATGTATTTTTATTTGTATGCGATATGGGGATAGAAGGTAGCGCACTTGCCACAGTTAGCGCACATACGATAGGTTTTATCGTGCTTGTTAGTCATTTTTTCTTGCGCAAAGGCAAGTTGTTTTTTATCCCTAGATTTTCCTTTGCTGCGATTATCTCTTCATCAAAAAGCGGTATCCCAGAGAGTGTCTCTGAAGCCTCTGCTGCGGTGGTAATGCTACTTTTTAATGTAACACTTCTCCAAATCGCAGGCGATGAGGGGGTAAAAATTTATAGCATTATGATGTATTGTGGAATCGTGTTTTTTACGATTTTGCTATCCATATCTCAAGCCCTCCAACCAATCGCTAGCTTTAACTACGGGGCTGGGAATTTTGATAGACTTAAAAAAGCATTTGTTTTTGCCTGCTTTATGGTGGTAACCATAGGCTTATGTATATACGCGCTTTTTTATGGATTTGATAGGCATTTAGTGGAGCTATTTTTGCAAAAAGAATCACTAGATTTTGCAAATGCGTCAAATAATGCCCTGCTAGAAAAAACTATCAACGCTATGAATGTGTATTATGCGGGGTATGTTATTTTTGGGATAAATATCGTATGTGCGATATTTTTGCAATCCGTGCAACGCACGCTAAGCTCTTTTATCATTACGATTTGTTATACGATTTTGTTTTTGGCGATTTTGCTGCCTACGCTAAGTCATATCTATGGCATAGGGGGTGCGTGGGCTAGCTATCCATTGTCCCAAGCGTGCGCGTTTGTAGTGGCGTTTGTAGTGATGTGCTATGAGTGGAGGTATGGCATTTTTTCAGGTAGCATTCCTAGCGGTGCGACATTATGGAAAAGGAGAAAAAATTATGCCTAGTATTTTAGATAAGTTTTTAAGCAACAAAAATGC
This sequence comes from Helicobacter sp. T3_23-1056, assembly GCF_053654535.1. Lineage (NCBI taxonomy): Bacteria > Pseudomonadati > Campylobacterota > Epsilonproteobacteria > Campylobacterales > Helicobacteraceae > Helicobacter > Helicobacter sp. T3_23-1056. Next base: position 65,693 of record NZ_JBSIUU010000004.1, read on the forward strand.
GAAAAATAATGAGGCAAAAAACATTGCTAAAAATCCAAAAGATGAGGGTTTGCAAGAAAATTTAAAAGAGGGTTTGAAAAATACTTTCAAAGAGGGTTTGCAACAAGATTTAAAAAAAGATTTTAGGCAAGATTTTGCACCAAAAATAAGCCAAAATCTAAACCAAAATCCAAGCGATAAAATCCCGCAAGATACATTTGAGCTATCCCCTGAAAATATGCCAAAATCTACAAATGAAAAAATCGAGCTAAAGCCTGATATGCCCTCCCAAAATCCTAAAAACGATACCTCAAAAATCATCGCTCATCAAAATCCCCTGCCACAAAATCCAAATGATAAAAACGCGCATACCACCCAAGAAAAAAAGATTATTTTATTTGATTTAGATGGGACACTTTTAGATTCTTTGGAGGGAATCTATGCGAGCTTTTGCAGGGCGTGTGAGGAAGAAGAGGGGATAAAATCACGCACCCCAAGCATAGAAGAAGTGCGAAAAATGATAGGGTTGCCTTTGGGGGAAATGTTTTTGCGCGTAGGCTATGAGGAGAGCGAAATCCAATCGCGCATAACGCGCTACAAAAACCACTACCGCAGAATCTGCATAGAGCAATCTAGGCTATATCCACAAGTGCGAGAAGCATTGATAATGGCAAGTAAGTTTGCAAATCTAGGTGTAGTAACGACAAAGACAGGGCTTTATTCAAAGCAGATTTTGGAGAATTTTGAGCTGTTAAAATATATTAGTGTAGTCATCGGTATCGAAGATGTAAGCGAGCCAAAACCTGATGCAGAGCCGATTTTGCGTGCGCTTAGCCTGCTACCTATCACGCCTAAGCAAAAAGTATATATGATAGGCGATACCATACTAGACATACAATCCGCCAAAAACGCAGGGGTAAATGCACTATGGGTGCGCTGTGGCTATGGGGAGCATTTGGAGGGGGAGGCGGACAAAAGTTTTGATACCGTGTATGAAGCAGTGTCTTATATAAAAGATATATAGCTAGCAAGACTACATACGCCAATCATCACAACAAAATCACAAAATCTAATCAAATGTTTGAAAACAATATCTTGTATGAAAAGAGTAAATACACAAACCTACTCCCCCGCTCATATCCCCAAAAAGACACGCCCCTACTGCTATATGGTCCTCCAAAAAGTGGCAAAACCTCCCTTGCTTTGCAATACGCTAAAATCGCAAAAAATCCTGTGTTTATTGATTGTGCGGATATGAGATTTAGCACGCAGGAGGCAAAGACAGATTTGCTAAAACTATTTTTAGAAAAAGGTTTTGATTTGCTTGTGGTGGATAATTATGGAAAAGGGCTAACCTTGCCAAATTTTAGCAATATCATTTTAATCACAAATATGCCTTTTTCTAGCGATTTTCGCACAAAAAATGCAAACGATTTGAATAAGTCGCTTGCATCGCCACAAGAAAAAATGCAACAAGAAATGATTTTGCCCCTTAGCTTTAGGGAATTTGTAAGTTTTAGCAAGACGCAAAGATTAGAGGGGATTTTTTCGACATTTTTAAAAAGTGGTAATTTACCTGAAATGCCTTTTTTGCTAGAATCAAAACATTCTGCTAGAAACCAAGAAATAATCCGCCTAGCATACCCAAGACATACCGAGATTTTTTTAGAGTTGGTTGGATTTCAAGGGAGGGTATTTAGCACGCTAGGACTTCTAGCCAAGCTAAAACCATATTTTAAAACCTCCAAAGACACGGTTTATGCTTTTGTAGAAAATCTAAAATCACAGGGTAGTATTTTTTTGCTCCCGCATAGTGATTTTTCTAGTGGTGCAAAATCTAAACTATATTTGTATAATTTTGCCCTGCCTTATAGCATCATAAAAACGCCAAATTTTCAGCATATATTTGAAAATATGATATTTTGTGAATTGCTAATCAAATATGGTGCGTTTGGCTATGCTTTTGACTCAAAAAATAAGCATTCTAAAAATATCATAAATTACAATGATGAGTGTGATTTTTTGATAAATGATATTGCGTATTTGGCGATGCCTTTCCCCAATGAAACGCTACTAAAAGCAAGGCTTGATAAGCTAACAAACGCGTATAAAAAAATCATCGTTATCAGCATAGAGCATAGCCAAAAACACAAAGACTATGAAATCCAAAGTTTTATCGATTTTGCACTTGATGATGAGGGATTGTAGTTACAAAAAATTGTAGTAGTTTGTGGCACGATTTATGCGATACGCACGCGCAATACATTCGATACGAAGCATACACTACTGATAATCATTAAACAAATTTAGAGATATAGCAACAGCATAGATTCTTAAACTTTTTTGATTTGATTTTGTATCCTTTTCCTTGTAAAAACATACGATAATAGCAAAATCCGATTCGCATTATTTCTTATCATTTCCAAAACAAGAGTTGTATATTATCGATGACTTTTGCTAGGGAAGCTGGATAATAAAAGTTGGCGCATCCGCTAATGTAGCCATCGAATCTGTGCTACTTGTGTATAAATACGCTTTTTACGCGCTTGGTTTTACAAAAGCGCATTTTGATGTCCGCAAAGACAATGTCAAAGTCTGTGCTTTTTTACAAATGATTTGTTGCAAAAGAAGTGGGCGAGTAATGAAAAAGATGTGTTTTATAGATTTTGCAGAGAGGATTATGAGATAGTTAAAGGGAAATTTAGGAAGTTTATTGTATAACTTTAATTTTCAGAAATTAGGGGATTAAAAAATGACAACTCATGTTTTCATTGTTGATGCGACAACTTTTAAATATCACTTGGAATACCAATTTGTTGGTACTGGCAAAGGAGATGATAGCGTAGATTTCAACGGTAGTCCCAATACAAGACATTCGCCACAAACGGAAAATATTCTTGTAGAAATGATTGCAGATTTTACTAGAATTCAAGTTGGTGATTTAGTAATTTTTTATTTACAGCAAGATTCCAAACAAGATATTTATGAAGGTAAATTTTATGGAGTTTTTAGAATTGCAAATCTAGTATTTTTGGATAATAATGATGGACAACAATATTTAAAAAACGAACTTCAAAAATCATTGATATTTCGTTGTTTAATAGAGCCGTTTGAAGTTTATTCTATTGGAGTTACAGAGTGGGAAGCACTTGATGAGATTCAATTTATTTATTCACCAAACCAAATGTTGTGGAGCTTGATTTACAGAAAGCTTAAAGGTAATCGTGGAAATACAATGGTTACTATGTTTGAAAGCGATAGACTTATTGGGTTAATAAGAGCTAAAAATCAAGGACAACGACTAGCAGGGCAAAATTTTACCTTTAATGCAAACTTACAAACAATTGTTCCTTGTCAATGTCAATACAATTATATTGGCAGACAGCAAACTATTGATATTTTGCCACGATTGATTCAAAAATATCGTAATGGCAATCAATTTGAGGCACATTTGCAGGCATACATTTTGCAAAATTTTAAAGATTTTGGTAACCAAATTGGAATTCTTAATTTTTCGCAAAACGAACTTTTGGAGTGGCTTGGCAATGAAGTAAGTTGCGGTGTAGGAATGCAAAAGATTGATATAATGGCTTCTATATGGTTGGGTAACTTTAGTTATGGAAAAGTCATTCCCATAGAATTGAAATCGACTTGCGTCTATCCAGATATACTATCACAAATACAAAGATATATTAAATGGATTCAACAATATTATTTTCATACGCTACCAAATGGGCTACCATACGAATATTATACACAATACAAAATGTATTATATTCAACCTATAATCGTTTGTAGAAAAGCACAAACTAATAATGAGTTAACAAAACAAGATGAATTTCGTAGAGAGTGCAATAAATTCTACAAGCGGAATAACATCTCAATTTCTTATGTAGAATTTACAACCAAGAACGATGAAATTTGCTTTGAGAGAATATTCTAACTTAAACATACAACAAATTGATATAACAAAAAAAAGGATAAAACAATCAATGCTCAAATTCCTAGACCTACAAAAGATAAACAACCGCTTTCGCGCAGAGATAGATTCTAGAATCAAGGCTGTGCTTGATAGTGGCTGGTATTTAGAGGGCAAAGAAAATGAAACCTTTGCGCAAAACTTCGCAAAATTTTGTGGCACAAAGTTCGCTCTTGGCGTGGCAAATGGGCTTGACGCGATAAATCTCATCATTCGCGCTTATGGATTTGGCGCAGACGATGAAATCATCGTGCCATCAAACACCTACATAGCCACGATTTTAGCCGTGTCGCAAAATGGTTGCACGCCAGTGCTAGTCGAGCCAGACATAGACACTTACAACATAAACCCCGATTTAATCGAATCAAAAATCACACCCAAAACAAAGGCTATCATAGTCGTGCATCTCTACGGGCAAGCCGTGCAAATGGAGAAAATTTGGGCGTTAGCGCAAAAATACAACCTAAAAATCATCGAAGATTGCGCCCAAGCACACGGCGCGATATATCAAGGCAAAAGAGTGGGGAATCTAGGCGATGCGGGTGCATTTTCGTTTTATCCGGGTAAAAATCTAGGTGCATTAGGCGATGGCGGAGGAATCACTACAAATGACGAAGCCCTTTTTGCCAAAGTCAAAGCTATCGCCAACTACGGGTCAGATAGAAAATATCATCACATTTATAAAGGCGTAAATTCTAGACTTGATGAGATGCAAGCGGCGGTTTTGGATATAAAACTCGCGCATTTAGACGCAGATAATGCCAAACGGCGTGAGATAGCCAAAATCTACCGCGAATCTATCACAAATCCTAAAATCATCTTGCCAAAGGTGTATGATGAAAATGCTTGTGTGTGGCATTGCTTTGTGGTGCGCACAGAGAAGCGCGATGAATTTCAGGCGTATTTGAGCGAAAATGGGGTGCAAACTATCATTCATTACCCTACGCCCCCGCACAAACAAGGCGCGTATAAAGAGTGGGAAAATCACAGCTATCCCATAAGTGAGGAAATCCACCGCACTATCATCAGTATGCCCATCTCGCCTGTGATGAATGATGAGGAAGTAGCAAAAGTCGTGGAGGTGGTAAATGACTACTAGTCCAAAAGTCTCTATCGCACTTATTACTTACAATCAGCAAGATTATGTGGGAATGGCTATTGAGAGTATTTTAAATCAAACTTATCAAAATTTTGAGATTATCGTGGGCGATGATAGCTCCACCGATGAGACGGCTAATGTTGTAAAATCTTATAAAGATAAGCGAATCAAATATTTTAAGACGGATTATAATATAGGCATAAATGGGAATTTAAATCTTGCAACAAGTAAAGCAACGGGCGATTATATTGTTTTATTGCTGGTAATAAATAAATTGAGGACAAATTATTTAGAACGCGTAGTAGATTGTTGTGATAAAATGAGGGATGTTAATATATTATATTCATAGCTTACCTTATCGATAAAGATGATGATTATATTAATGAGAAAGATAAGTATTTTAGCAAACTTTTATATGATAAAACAAAAGAGGAAATATATTTACATAGCTTTTATTAGCGAAAATATCTTAAAATCGCTAGAGAAAATGGCAGTAGAGGCAATATTTCCAATTTCATACTCGTTTTGGAATTATCAAAATTATATGATGCATATTGATATACTCGCATTTATCTCCTGCAAATGCTTTAACTGCGGATTTGGCAAAATCTCATCGACAATGCCGACAAGTTGCGTCCCTAGCGCGTTTGCGATTTTTTCACTTAACCCCCTTTTGCTAAATCCCTTGCTTGTAACTAGCAAAAATCGCGCATCTTGCGAACGATTTGCCACGCCTTTAACCGACTCTAAATAATCCACGCCAAAGCGGATTTTTACGGGATTAAAATAAGTAAATTGCATTTTTTTCCTTTAAAATAGCCTAAATTTAACGCGCTTTAAAATTTAAACTTCTTTATCATTTAGCCACGCGCTAAATCTTTGTGCCACTTGCTTTGGCGTGATTTTGGGGCGTCCTAAATCCTTTTTGCTCCCCTTTGCAATATCAAGGTAAATAAAATACGCCCCGCCATTTTGCGCCTCCAAAAACTCCCCCAAAATCGCGCTAAATTCATCTAAATCTCTTGCCTTTTTTTGCCACTGCGTAGCCACAAGATTTTGCGATTGCCACAAAATCTACAAATGGCGAGAGATTGAACTGCCCGCCTGTGCTATCGTGGCTTTGATTATCTAGTAAAATATGGCAGAAATTGCCCTTGTTTGCGAGATTTGTATAATACGCATTGCCGACAAGTGTGCCAAGTCGCATTAAAAGTGCGCTATCGCCATCGATGGCTATGACTTTTTTGTGTGATTTTAGCGCGATTCCAAGCCCTAACGCGCTTACACAGCCCATAGAGCCTACCATATAGAGCTGATTTTCTTTGTCGCCTAGCTCGTAGAGCTCGCGCCCACATTTGCCTGTGGTAGCAAGTAGGGCGCAATTTTTCCCTAAATTTTGAATGATTTCTAAGGCTTGTAAGCGTGTGGGTTTTGTGCTTTGTGCGTTGTCTTTTAGCGATAAATCTGGGAGTTTGCCACTCGCTTCGTCAATCCGTAGGATTTGTGAGCGAAGCGAGCAACCATAGACAAATCAGTCTTATTTCCTCGCTCGTGGCTACACAACCCCGATTTCTCATCTAAAATACTTCCGCGCAGGGTATTTGTATGTAAAGTTTTATGTATATCAGATTCTGTATTTTTAAAATTTAAATCCAGCGGATTATTTATCAGCACGACTTTTTTAAAGCAATGATTTCGCACGATAAAAAAGAAACTTTTATTAGATTTAAGCACCACTTTTTTGCTGGTCCGTAGTTCATATATGGTAGGCGTTTGTAAGAAGCGATTGCCTTGTCTTTATCGTTTGGTATGGCGAGGAAATATACACGCTACAGCATAAATCCTCTAAATGATTAACAATATTTTAAAATTATACAAAATTTTTGTTAATTTTGCACTTACTCTATAGTTTATGTTATAATACTGTGCAAAATTGTGTGCTGTATTTCTTGGCATTAGCGCAAATGTTTTTTAATTTACATAAAAAATAAAATTAAGAAAGGATTTTATAGACAATGATTAAATTAGAAAAAGTAGAAATTTATAAATATAAAAGCATTGAATCTGCTCAATCTTTTGATGTAGGAGATAAAATTACAATACTTGTTGGAATGAACGAATCTGGTAAAACAAATATACTTGAAGCTTTAGCTAAAGTTAATTATTTTAACGATGATAAAAGTTTTCAATTTGATAAAACACATGATTATCCAAGAAAGGAACTAAAACAAAATAAAAACGAATTTCCAGTAGCGGTTACTTGTTTTTATAGCGTATCAAAAAAATTGCAAAAAGAAATTTATGATAATTTGAGAATTGATAAATTTTCTATAGAAAAGTTTTCTTATACAAAAGATTATAACAATAATGTTAGTTATGATGGGATAAATATTGATGATAAAGAATTTATAGAACAATACTTAAAAGATTTTAATGGAAAAGTTGAAACAACTATTTATACCGATATGCTAAATATTAAAAATATTCAAGACATTGATTCTGCTATTGAAAAAGTAAAAAACATAGAAAACAATGAGGAATTACTAAAGTCTCTCGAATATTTAAAAAATATGTATGAATATCAATCTGACAATCCTATAACTCAATATGTTATTAAAAAATGGATAGAACCAAAATTGCCCAAATTCCTTTACTATGACGAATATTATAGTTTGCCAGCAAGAGTAAGTATTGAAAGCCTACAAAAAGAGAAATTAGAAAATGAAGAACTAAAAACAGCAAAAGCGCTTTTTGAACTTGCAGAAATTGATATTGATACTATTGTAAAATCTAACAATTTTGAAGAATTTAATGCGGAACTGGAAGCAACACAATTATTAATTACCAAAGAAATATTTAAATTTTGGGATACAAACAAAAACTTACAAATTAGATTTAAAATAGAGCCAAAATTAGAGCAGAATAATCATATCTTGAATATAAGAGTTGAAAATACAGATAAAGGTGTTTCTTTGCCGTTAGATAAGAGAAGCAAAGGATTTAACTGGTTTTTTTCATTTTTAGTGTGGTTTAAAAAAATACAAGAGGATAAAAATAGTCAATATATTCTGCTTTTGGATGAACCTGGATTAAATTTACATGCAATGGCACAAGGAAATCTATTAACTTTTTTAGAAGAGTTATCAGAAAATTATCAAATCATTTATACTACGCATTCTCCATTTATGATAGATTCCAATCATTTAGATAGGGTTTATACTATATATGAAACAAAAGAAGGTTCTATTATTTCTGATTCGGTTCAGCAAAAAGATGCTAATACATTATTTCCATTACAAGCTGCATTAGGATATACTATAGCGCAAAATCTTTTTGTTAATAAAAATAATTTAGTTGTCGAGGGTATATCAGATTTAGTCTATTTAAATTACATGTCTTCATTATTAAAGGAAAATAACAAAGAGGGATTAAATGAAGATATTGTCATAGTTCCTGTTGGCGGAGCTGATAAAGTTTCGGCGTTTATATCTTTAATGAGAGGAAACGAGTTAAATATAGTATGCTTACTTGATAATTTTACCGAACAAAAACCTAAAGCTAATGTCGATAATCTTGTTAAAAATAAGATTATCAAACAAAAGAATTTAAAATTTTACAGCGATTTTGTTGATGATTTAGATATAGCTAATATCGAAGATATTTTTTCTATAAAAGACTATCTTAATTTATTTAATGAGGAATTTAAAGAATATAATGATATTAATGAAAGCAATATAGACAAATCAAAGACTATACTTGATTCTATTAACAAAATTATTAATAAAGAAAGATTTAATCATTATAGACCTGCCAAGTTATTGGTTTCAAAAGGATTAAAAATAAATGATTTTGAAGAAAATACAATTAATAGATTTGAAAAAATGTTTATAGAAATAAATAATATTTTTAAAAAATATTAGGCTCAAGATAACTCAAGCGGATTATTACTCATCATTTTTAGTAAAATTTTATACGAATCTTGCTGTTGTATTTGGACATTATATATAAATTCTGTCTCTTTTAGATGTAAAATGAAATTATTGTTAGAAATTCCCTTAAACTTGCTTAATCTATGTTTAGCATAGCCCCAAAAGTTTTCAATGCCATTTATGTGATTTCTACCTAGCGCAAATTCATTTTTGCTATGTTTAACACGATAATGTGCCTTTGCGCCGAAAACCACCAATCCATCATACGCTCTCCAACAATCGCTATAAATTATGGATTCTGCTAAAACGCTACAATCACGCAATATCGGCAATAATTCACTAGCAGAGCAACCTTTGACTACTTGTGTATAAACGCAACCATTTCGTTTTAACATTCCAAACACAGGCGTTTTCTTACCTGCTCCACGCCCTCTTTTTCCCCGCACTCTTTTAGCACCTTCTGCTTGCAGTTGCGAGTGTAGCGAAGCAAAAAATAGCTCTCATCAATTTCAATTTTACCTTGCATTTTAGATATTGTTTCGCATTCTTTTGCGATTAAAATTCTAATATTTTTGCAAATTTTATTGATACTTTGGCGAGAAATGTTGCTTAATTTTTGCGATTTTTACAGCCTCAATATCAAGGCAACAATATTTAAGAACCTCTCTTGTTTTTCATCGTGTGCATCATAACTTAAGATTCTTTTGTGTGAGTTTAAGTTAAAGAAAGCCTAAAAATTTTATTAAAATTGATAAGAGAAAAGTCGATTCAGACCTATTAAGCCAACTTTTTAAGTCCCTTACCTTGTGCATACAGCTAAAGGTTAGAAAAATCCATACCATAAAAATTTGCAACATTTTTTATGAAATTTAGTGTTATCTACTCACTCCATAATACTTCCTGCCAAGGTATGAGGACTTTTTTGTCAAATCCAAGACTAAGAGGCTTTATCCAAAAATATCAAAAAATTTGAGTTTGATATGTTTTTTGCACAATCTTTGTTTTCCAAACTTTTGGTTTTTTCTTAGTGCAGGATGATAAAATTGCCAATTATGGCAAAAAGTTACTATGACTTACCAAAAGGTAAAATCTCATAATGACAATATAAAAAACACAAATATTAGTTCTTGCCAAAATCTATATTTATGCGTGTTTGATTTTTTTGTTTTCTTGTGTGGGGGTTGTCGCGTAGTTTGCAAGCATGCTATGCACAGCTTTAGCACAGCGCAAACCATCTGCGATAGCCCACACTACGAGGCTTTGCCCTATGCGAGAATCCCCACAGGCAAAGACTTTTTCCCTGCTTGTCAAAAACTCACTAACCCCCTGCTTTAATGCCTTATCGCTAGAATCACTGCTTTTTATGCTTGTAGCGATATTATTATGACTATCAAATTCCACGCCAAACGCGCTTTTTAGCTGCTCTTCACTCCCGCTAAATCCCATAGCAAGCAACACCAAATCCGCTTTGTATTCCTTTTCACTTCCCTTTATCTCTTTTCGCACGCGCTTTTCGCCTTCTTGCTTCCATTCCAAATCAAGCGCGACCACGCCACTTACCTTGCCATTTTTAGTGATAAATTTTTTGGTAAGTTTTTGGTATTGTCGCACATCTTTGCCAAAATGCTCCATCGCCTCTTCTAGCCCATAATCAGTGTAAAAAGTTTCTTTTTTTAGAGGCCAAGGATTTGATTTTTCTCGCATTTGCGGGCGTTTAGGGCTTCGCTCAAAACGCACAATAGAGCTAGCACCTTGACGCAACGCCACCGCTACGCAATCCACGCTTGTATCGCCACTGCCGATGATAAGCACGCGTTTATCTTTTGCTAGCTCGCCACCTTTTAGATTTTGGATTTTAGATTTTGCATTGCTAGGATTTTGGCTAGATTTTGAGCTGGCATTTACGCTAGATTTTGCCACGCTAGTAGCCATAGTAGCCTCTGCTAGTTTTTTTGTATTATCGCTCAAAAAATCCATCGCAAACATTATCCCCTCACTATTTCGCCCCTCTATCTCTAAATCAATAGGCTTGCTAGCCCCTGTGGCAAGCACCACAGCGTCATATTGGGCTAAAATCTTATCTGCCTTTGATTTTGTGTCTATATGCTCATTTACGCGAAAATCAATCCCGCTTTTTTGCATAATCTCTACGCGCCTTTGCACGATAGATTTATCTAGCTTCATATCGGGGATTCCATAGGCTAGCAACCCCCCCACTTTGTCGCTTCGCTCATATACCACCACGGTATGCCCTAGCTCATTTAGGCTATTTGCGCAGGCTAGCCCTGCGGGACCTGAGCCGATGATAGCGACTTTTTTGCCACTTTTTACTTTTGGGGAAAATGGCTTTACAAGCCCATTTTCAAACGCATTTTCAATGATATTTAGCTCGGTATTTTTTATCGCCACAGATTCGCCATTTATCGCACACACACACGAATCCTCGCAAGGTGCTGGGCATACCCTCCCTGTCCATTCTGGGAATGGATTTGTAAGGCTAAGCCTAAAATATGCCTGCTCCCAATGGCTTTTATACACCAAGTCATTCCATTCGGGGATAAGATTATGCAATGGACAGCCTATCTCACCACCGCTTAGTCGCCAAGATTGCGAAGTGCAAGTCGGTAGATTTTGCCTAGCTACTTCGCTGTATGGCTTTTGTGCGGGGGCTTTTATCCCTGTGTGGCAAAACGCCACACCACAATCCATACACCGCCCCGCCTGCCTCTCTTGCTCTTTTTTTGGCAATGGCGTGTAAAATTCTCCATAATGTTTGATTCTCTCTTTTGGACTTTGTGCCTGTGGCTTTTGCTTGTCAAAATCTATAAATCCGCGTGGATTGCCCATTGTTGCTCCTTTATATTTGTTTTGATTTTGTGGCTAGTTTATTTTTTTGCCATTTTTGTGATTTTTTCAAACGCTGCTAGCTCGGGGTTTGGCTCATTTTTGCTCTCTTCTAGCGCGCGCATAGCCACCGCATAATCCCGTGGCAAAATCTTAAAAAAGTCGTTTTTGTTAAATCGCTCAAGCACTTCTTTTGCCTTTTTTGAGCCTGTGTAGGCGATATGGGATTCTAGCATAGACTTTATCTCGCGCTCATCGTCCTTGCTTAGCTCTTTTATATCGACTAGCTCGGTATTTACGCGTGGAATATTGTGCTGTCCTAGCACAAAAGCATAGCCCCCACTCATTCCAGCGGCAAAGTTTTCCCCCACATCGCCTAGAGATAGCACTCTCCCACCTGTCATATATTCGCACCCGTGCACCCCCATACCTAGCACCACCGCGCTTACTCCAGAGTTGCGCACGCAAAATCGCTCCCCTGCAATCCCATCTAAATACACTTCCCCAGCAGTCGCGCCATATAGACAGGCATTGCCTACGATTATGTTTTCTTCGGGGCTTAGGGAGGATTCCTCGCTTGTGCGGGCGATGATTTTGCCTCCGCTTAGTCCTTTGCCTAGATAGTCGTTTGCATCGCCTATGATTTCTAGCTTTACGCCGTAGTTGCAAAACGCACCAAAGCTATTGCCCGCACTTCCTATTGCCTTTATGTGGATAGTGTCTTCTTTTAGCCCTTTTGCGCCATAGATTTTGGTGATTTCATAAGAGAGCATAGCACCAAATGTGCGCGAGAGGTTTGAGACTTCAAGGGCTAGATTGGTTTTTCTACCCTCTTGGAGAGCCTTTTTGCACAATGGCAATAAAATCGTAGAATCTAGCGTCTTTTCTAGCTTATTGTCTTTAAAATCCTTGCAATAAGTCGCGGTTTGATTATAAGTGGGGAGGTTTTTTATCATTCTATCTAGGTTGATTTTGCCTGCCTTGCCTTGTAGCGTTTTTTGGCGGAGTTTATCTACTCGCCCCACCATTTCATCTATCGTGCAAAATCCTAGTCTAGCCATATATTCGCGCAACTCTTCTGCGATAAATCGCATAAAATTCATCACATCTTCTACCCTACCTGCAAATCGCTCACGCAATAATTTATCCTGCGTAGCAATCCCAAAAGGGCAAGTATTTAGATGGCAAACCCGCATCATCGTGCAGCCCATCACGATAAGCGGAGCGGTAGCAAAGCCGTATTCCTCCGCTCCCAAAAGCGTAGCGATAGCCAAATCCCTCCCGCTTAGTAGCTTGCCATCTGTTTCTAGCCTCACGCGCTCTCTTAAACCATTTAGAATCAGCGTTTGATGCGTCTCTGCTAGCCCTAGCTCCCAAGGCATACCCGCATTTGCGATAGAGGTTTTAGGGCTTGCTCCCGTGCCTCCGTCATAGCCAGAGACTAGGATAATATTTGCCCCTGCTTTTGCCACTCCTGCAGCCACTGTGCCTATGCCAGATTCTGCTACAAGTTTGACAGAGATATTTGCGCTAGGATTTGCGTTTTTTAAATCATAAATTAGTTGGGCTAAATCCTCGATAGAATAAATATCGTGGTGTGGCGGAGGTGAGATAAGCGCAACCCCGGGCGTAGAATGTCTAGCCCTAGCAATCCACGGATAGACTTTAAACCCCGGGAGTTGTCCTCCCTCGCCCGGTTTTGCGCCTTGTGCGACTTTGATTTGGATTTCTTTTGCGTTGGTTAGATACTCGATATTTACGCCAAATCGCCCGCTAGCCACTTGCTTTATCGCGCTAGATTTTAAGTCCCCATTTGGCTCTTTTTTGTATCGCTCGGCATTCTCCCCACCCTCTCCGCTATTGCTTCTAGCACCTAGCCTATTCATAGCGATTGCTAGGCATTCGTGGGCTTCTTTTGAGATAGAACCATAGCTCATAGCCCCTGTTTTAAATCGCTTGATGATAGAATCTATGCCCTCTACTTCATCTAGGCTTATCGCCTCGCTAAAATCTAGCTCTAGCGCGTCTCGCAGATTTACTAGCTTAGAATCAATAATGCTTGTGTATTCTTTGAAAAGCTCGTAGCTCCCACGCCTACACGCTTCTTGCAAACGAAAAATCGCCATAGGGTCTAGCAAATGTTCCTCTTTGTCGCAAGAATGTGCGTTTGAAATGTCGCTATTTGCGTGATTTGTGCCATTAGGATTATGATAGCCTGCTCGCCATTTATGCGCTCCCTTTGATTGCAAAGCATTGATTTTGGGTGCATCAAATGCAGCTTTATGCACAGCTAGATAATCCGCTTCAATGTCCTCTAGCCCGATTCCCTCAATCTTGCTCGCCGTAGAGGTGAAATACCGCTCAATCACGGCAGAGCCTATCCCTATGCACTCAAAGATTTGCGCTCCATTGTAGCTTTGCATTGTAGAGATTCCCATTTTGGAGGCGATTTTTACGATACCTTTGGAGGCGGCTTTTATGTAGTTTGCCAATGCCTTATCATAGGGAATCTCAAGCTCTTTTTGTTTAATTAGCTGATATAGGCATTCATAAATCAAATACGGATTTATCGCAGTAGCTCCAAATCCTAGCAAACACGCTAGATGATGGATCTCTCGTGGCTCGCCAGATTGTATCACTAGGCTTGCGTGCGTTCTGCGGTTTTTGCGCACCAAAAAATTATGCAAACCTGAAACGGCTAAAAGTGATGGAATCGCACATAAATTTTTGTTAATCCCTTTATCACTCAAAATCAAAATAGACGCCCCTTTTTGAATCGCATCTAGCGCACTCTCACATAGCGCATCTAGCGCACTCTCTAGGCTTTGCTTTGTATAGTCAAAAACGATGGATAGGGTTTGGACGCTAAAGTCTTTTAAATGTTGGATTTTGTGTAGCTCTTCATTAGTGATGATAGGGGAGGTTAGCTTTACGCGCTTGCAATTTGTCTCATTTGGCTTTAGTAGATTCCCCTCGCGTCCTAGATAGATTCGCTGACTTGTTACGATTTCCTCTCTTATGGCATCTAGTGGGGGGTTTGTTACTTGGGCAAAGAGTTGTTTAAAGTATTTAAAAAGATTTTGCGGGGTAGAATCTAGCACCGCCAAAGGCGTGTCAATCCCCATTGCCGCTAGGCTTTCTTTGCCCTGTGCTGCCATAGGGAGAATGCTAGTTTTTACTTCCTCATAGCTCCAGCCAAACGCACTTTGAAGTAGCAACACTTTGTCATTTGGCATAAACTCGTGTTTATAATCGCTAGATTCTAGTTTTTCGATTTTGATTAGATTTTCTAGCCATTTGGTATATGGCTTGGCATTTGCGTATTGGTCTTTTAGCTCGGCATCAGAGACTAGCCTACCTCGCGCAGTATCCACTAGCAGCAGTTTGCCCGGCTCTAGCCGTTTTTTTGCTTTGATGTTGCTCTCATCGATATTTAGCGTGCCTGTCTCACTAGCCAAAATCAAAAAATCATCTTTTGTGAGATAGTAGCGCGATGGGCGAAAGCCATTTCTATCAAGGCTTGCCCCCATAATGATTCCATCGGTAAAAATAATCGAAGCAGGTCCATCCCACGGCTCCATAAGCGTGGAGTGATACTCATAAAACGCCCTTTTGCGTGGGTCCATATTGTGATTTTTGCTCCACGGCTCAGGTATCATCATCATAAACGCTTCTTCTAAACTGCGTCCATTTAGGCTTAGAAATTCTAGTGTATTATCAAACATCGCAGAATCGCTTGATGGCTTTGCGATAATGGGGAAAATCTCGCTTAAATCATCAAAATAATCACTCTTGCATAGCCCCTCACGCGCACGCATAGAATCCACATTGCCCTTTATGGTATTTATCTCGCCATTATGCACCATATAGCGATTTGGGTGCGCCCTCTCCCAGCTAGGAAAGGTATTGGTGCTGAAACGCGAATGCACTAGCGCGATGGCAGATTTCATATTGACATCTTTTAAATCCAAATAAAAATCGCTTAGTTGGGTAGAGATTAGCATTCCTTTATACACAATCGTGCGCGATGAAAAAGAGCAAATATAAAATCTAGCTAGATTTTTGGCATACGCCCTTTTTTCTATCGCTCGCCTTGCTATGTAGAGTTTTCGCTCAAAATCTATCCCTTTGGCAATGTCTTTTGGACGCGCTACAAAGACTTGTAGAAAATAAGGCATCGCATCTTTTGCGACTTGCCCTATGGCACTAGGATTTACAGGCACAAAGCGAAATCCTAGCACTTCTAAGCCCTTTTCTTGCAAGGTTTGAGCTATTAGGGCTTTGCCTTCCTCTTTTGCCTCGACATTTGGCGATAAAAACACCTGCGCTACGGCATAATCCCCCTCATTTGGCAAAGAAAAACTAAGATTTTGCGATACAAAAAACTCGTGTGGAAGCTGGAGCAAAATCCCCGCCCCATCGCCTGAAGTATCATCAGCACTTGTCCCGCCTCTGTGTTCTAATTGAAGCAGGATTTGAAGCGCGTTTGTGATGACTTTGTGGGATTTGATTCCGCGTATATTTGCCACCGCACCAATCCCGCACGCATCGTGCTCAAAAGCTGGCTCATATAACCCGATATATGTAGAATCTAGTGGAGAATCTAGCTTGTCAAAATATTGTTTATTAGGATTTTGCGCGCTAGATTTTTTCACGCTAGATTTTCTAAAATCAGTCGCGCTAGAATCTAGATTTGTTTTTAAATCATTTGCTTTAAACTCATTTGTTTTAAGCAAATCTAGCGTATTTTTTGTAGGATTTATATGTTGTTTTGCGTGTTTTTGTGCGGGGGTTTGTGTGGATTTTGTCGTGGTGTTTGGGAAGTTTTTTGTAGATTTTGTGGCGAGTTTTTTGAAGCATTTGTTGTCTAAGTCATTATGACAATCATTGACTAAATCTTTTGGTGGGAGTTTTGGGATTTTTTTGGGGATTTGTGCTTTTGAAAATGATGGCTTAATCTTGCTCATTTGCTCTCCTTTTATGATTTTACCTTTTTGCCTTTGTAGTTGTTGATGGGCTTTTATAAGCGGTGTTTGTTTTGTTGTGGCTATATTTGCGTGTGATTTTCGTGCTTTTTTTAGCGATTATCTAGCAAATTTAGGGAGGGCATTATATTATTATTATGCTTAGATAATGATAAAACACGGATAAAACTTTAGCCACACATTAGCACATATCATTCTAGTTTTTATGCAAATAATGTTGATTTTTTAGATTTTTGATTATTTGATATTTTTCAATATTGATTAAGAATAAATGTTTTATAATTCACATTTATTTTACATTTTGCTTGTGAATCTTATTTTCTTAAAATGCTAGACATAATGAGAAAATCATATTTGCAAGATTTTACAACAAGGGGTTTGAAATGGTTTTTTATGGGATAAAAATCGATAAGGCATTAGCGTTTGTAAGTGTGGCTTTGGCGTGTGTCTTTGCTAATCATATAACATTAGCCCACGACACATTAGCCAAAAATATGACAACCACAAATAATGCCACGCCTGCCAATAACGAGAGAGAGAGAGAGAGTAACTCCCGCACAAAATCTTTTTAATGCTATTGCAAGCAATGATTCTGCTTCCGTCATTGCGAGCACAATTTATTGTGCGTGGCAGTCTATGATTTTGAGATATTTTACACAATAAAATCTAAAAAACAAAAATCCTAAAATCTACAAAAATCTAAAAAATCCAAAAAATTTTTCGTTATTACAAAAATCTATGTTATCGATTTTGGTTAGCCTCCACAAATGCTTTTAACGCCTCTATAAATTCATTTGGTAGATAAAAGCAAGTCTCTTTGGATTCTAACAAAATCGCTACTTGAGAAGTGTTAGCTTGGCATAGCTTTTTGCCATCTAAATCCAAAAATGTATATTTAAGCCTAAAAAAGCATTCAAATTCTAGCAATTCTACTTCTATGCAAAAGCGTTGGTTAAACTCTAATGGAGCGATAAATTTAGAATCTAGTTTTACGATTGGCAGGGCAAATTTAGCCTCCCTCATCGCCAAATAATTAAACCCCACTTCATCTAAAAATCTACACCTTGCCATTTCCATATATCGCACATAGTTCCCGTGCCACATAACCCCCATAGAATCCACATCGAAAAACTCCGCGACAAAATGGTATGTTCGTTTGAGATTTGTCATAGTTTGTGCCTTTTGTGCTTTTTGGGTTTTTTATGTCTTTTGGCTTTATGTAGATTTTGATAAATCATTTTGCAAAATCTTGCTTGCTAAAACTTGCCCAAAATCCTGTTTTTCAAAATCTTACTTGCCA
Source organism: Helicobacter sp. T3_23-1056 (assembly GCF_053654535.1). Lineage (NCBI taxonomy): Bacteria > Pseudomonadati > Campylobacterota > Epsilonproteobacteria > Campylobacterales > Helicobacteraceae > Helicobacter > Helicobacter sp. T3_23-1056. The sequence goes on from NZ_JBSIUU010000004.1 coordinate 83,808, forward strand.
AAATCTGCTTGCCCAAAATCCGCTCTCAAGTTTTTTTAAGTCAAAATCCTACTTGCCAAATGAACTTTTAAGCGTTACTTTTACCCTTTCATTTTGTTCATTTTTTGCCCGTTTTGGTAGATTTTAGAAATTATACTAAAAGCATTTTTACACAGCCCAAAAATCATAAAAATTAAACCACGATTTTGGATTTGCCACCACTCTTTTTTGCAGGGATTCCACATATTTTTGTGCTAGCCCCCTTACTTGCGCGTCTTTTGTCCTGCTAGATTTATCGCGTGCAAATCTAACAGGCGTTTGGGAGATATTTTCTAGCTCGATTTGGTATTTGCCATTTTGCTTTTCGCACCATAGCATTGAGATTTTGACATTTAGCACCCCTGCTAGCAAAAACGCGCCTTGTGGGAAATAGCAGGGCTTGCCTAAAAAATCAAATTTCGCATTTTTGCCCCTGCTTGTAGAATCAATAGCGACTCTATCGCCCATAATGCCGATATTTACCCCGCTATCAAGCAAATCTTTTATCTGCAACAAAGAATCCATATCCAAATTATCCACGAGTATGATACTTTGATGGGATTTTGGATTTAGAGATTCTTTGTCTTTGCTGATAGAGTGCAAAAGCGCGATAAAATCTTTTGCGATTTTTTCATACATTAGTATGCTTAGAGGGATTTTGCCCATTTCGCCCATTTCGTTTCGCAATGCCCTGCAAACTTCGATATTGCCAAAATGGCTAACAACCAAAATCTGCCCTTTTTTAGATTCTGCGTTGTTTGGTGGCATTAGCTCATTTTTGATGAAATCTATGTTGATGATTTCTATGTCTTTGTGGGATATTTTGCCTAGCCAAGAGGCGATTTTGTCGCATATCGCACTGCCAAACTCATAAAAATTGCCATAGATTTGGCATTGTCTTTGTAGCCACGATTTTGGTTTAAGCCTCATTTTTTGTGGATTTTGGCTTGCGATAAATCCCTCTAAATTCTCATAAAATCTAGCGATATTTCGCCGCTCATTTGGCGAAAAAACAAAATACACAGCCGTTACAAACGCTATGCAGAGGTTTAAAATCGGTCGCAAAATCGGGTGGTAAAACGCACTTACAAGCACCAAAGTAACTTTTAACCAAAAGCTACCTGCGCATTCGTTTTTTTCATACCATTTTTGAGGATTCTGCTCTGTTTGCTCTGTTTGCGATTTTTGCGGATTCTGCTCTATTTGTGGATTTTGCCATTTTTGCGAACTTTGACATTTTTTAGACAGGTTTTGCTCTATTTTAGATTTTGTCTGCCATTTTGTCGCGTTATCTTGCAGATTTTGACCTTTTGGGGTTTTTAGATTTTGCATATTTTTGCTCATTTAGCACTCATATTTGATTTTTTAGTAGCACTTTTCCGCTAGCGCAGATTTTCTCATTTGCATAGAGGCTAAAATCTAGCCGATTGTAAGCGCACACCAACTCCAATCTAGCCATATCACAAGGACGCAAAAATGCCGAAAATTTCACGCTTTGGATTTGGCTTATGGATTCTAGCTTTATGCCTAAATATTTGCTAGCGTTTTGCAGGGCAAATCCTAGCTCGACAAATCCCGGGACAAGCGGAAAGCTACCAAAATGCCCATCAAAATAAAAACACCCCTCATCAATGTAGCTTTCTAGCACGCAAGATTTTGCCTCGCAAGACCCGTTAGATTTAGAGGATTTGCTAGACTTGCTAGATTCACTAGAATTGCTAGATTTTATTTGCATTTTTGGCTTCTCATCTTGCACTATCCTAAACTCTGGCACGATTTTTTCCCTAGCGCAAATCTCAAAATCTTTTAGCGTGATTTTGCCCTGTGCGTTGTATGGCAATGCAGAGCGGATAATAAAATATCTAAGCGCGCTTACAAGAGAGATATTGCTATCTTTTGAAGCAGAATCTAGCAGGGGTTTTAGCGCGGATTTTATGCCTTTTTTGCCCTGTGTTCTAAATGCGTTTTTGCCCTCGTTGGTTAGGGTTATTATCGCACTTAGCCGTTTTTGCCCTTTTAGCACCCCTACGCGGACATTGTCTATAAAGCTATGATTTTTTAAAACAGATTCTACAAAATCAAGGCTTATTCGCGCTTCATTTAGTTTGATAATCCTATCATATCGCCCCAAAAGCGTAAAGACCACCTTAGAATCTTTGGCATTATTATCATAGATTTTTGCGCAATCATTGCTAAGAAACTTCGCATTTTCCCCCTCAAAGCTATCAAGCCAATCGCTAGAAATAACAAGCCTTTGGGCAAAATCTAGCTCTAATCTCACAGGTGGAAACGCACAAAATGTGCTAGAGTGGTTTTGGGATTTGTCGATGGGGTGGCTAGTGGTTTTGCTATCTTGATAGCCTATGACGCCTGTTTCGCTACTACCATAGATGGAGATAATGTTTTGTAGCGTTTGTTTTTGTTTTGCGTTAAATCGTTTTTGTAGCCCATCTCTTGTGTGGCTATCTAGTGGAGAGCCAGCGCAAATGATGATTTTGGGGGATTTTATATAGCTGATTTCATCTTTTAGCATTATCTCTAGCACGGTGGGTGAGGCTAGCAAGATAGCGTTTTTGTGCGTGTCTAGTGCTTCTACTAGCAAATGATGAGATAAAATCTGCTCTCTTAAAACCACACCTCCGCACACCAAAGGCAAAAATACCTTAAAAGTAAGCCCAAATAAATGCCTATGTGGAATCGCGCCTATAAACACGACTTCACTTTTATTGTTGTCATTTTTGCTATTAAGCGTAAAAAATCCTGCCAAAAATCTCGCTTCACAAATCATTTGATATAGATTTTTGGCGATAAATTTTGGCTCTCCGCTACTCCCTGAAGTTTGGATAAAAAATTGCGCATTTGATAGAGAAATATTTGTGTTTGCGGTGTGGCTTAAAGACTCTTTGTGGCTTAGGGATTTTTGCGGGGTTTGCTCTAAGTGTTTTTGTTTGTTTCCATATTTTAGATTTTCACATTTTAGATTTTGGCTATATTTTTCATCATCTAGCAAAAACATATCATTTGTCGTTGTTTGAGGGGAGTTTAGCAAATATGGCGTTTTGCGGGCTAAAAGCGTGCCAAACAAGCTAGCGACAAAATGATATGTATCATCTAAAAATAAGCCTATTTTATCCTGCGAAATCGCTCTCAACCCATAAGCGATTTGCATAGAATCATTTTGCAAATCTTGCAAATGTTTATTAGATTTTGTAGAATCCAAATCACTAAACATAATATTTTGATGAAAATGTCTAAACATTACCTAGCCTCTTTTTTTAGATTTTGTCTAGGGATAAGACACGCATAGCGATAAACCCACTCTATGCCAAAAAGTAGCCCCAATGCCACATAGCAGACACCCCCGCAAAATACACTCCACAAAAATTTATCCTCAAAGCACGCCAAGACAAACGCCACGCAAGCACAAAATCCAAAATAGCTAGCCCAAATCTTTGTAAGCGTGCGAGTGTAAGGCACAAGGTAGCGTTGCACTTCTTTTGGCAAATCGCTAGCGCGTTTTGCGCCGTGAGATATAGCGGCAAACTTAGTGATAATGGCTTCATCTCTAAGGCTAAATAAAAATGCAACTAAAAGCAAAATATACACCGCTACGGGATAAAAATATGCTAGCTCCACGCCAAAACTGCGTAATGCGAAAATCTTTTGCAAAAAAAGCAGTGCAAAAATAGCGCAAAATATCGCGCTTAAAATCCAAAAACCATTTTTTGCGCTAAATCCTAAAAACGCCTTTATCCCCCACGCAAACGCCAAAGCAAACATCACGCTAGAAACGCTAAAATCAATATATCGCCCAAAATATAGCATAAATGGATAGCCCACGCTCAATGCTACAAATGCCACATTAAACGCGACTAAAGCATATTTTTTCATAAATGAGTTTATAAAAAAAGCTAGATTTATTGCGTAGATTTTGCGTTTGTCGCAAGCTGTTTATGGACGATTTCCACAATATCTTGCAGGGTTTGGACTTCTTTAAAATCTGGGGCTTCCATACGATAGCCTGTTTTTTTGCGGATAAAGTCAAGCAAATCAATCGCATCAATGCTATCAATCTCTAAATCATAGTAGATTTTTGACTCTGGCGTGATTTTGGCTTCATCGATTTCAAATAGCTCGATAAGCGCGTCTTTTAGGATAATAAAAATCTCTTGTTGCTCCATTTATGCTCCTTTTGGTGTTTTAGATTTGGTGTTGTAGATTTTGTTTATTTGTCTTGCTCTGCGATATAGCGCGATAGAGTATCTATGCTATAAAAAATCTCTTTTAGATTCCCCTGCTTGCTATCTAGTTTTAGCCCATATCGTTTTTGGATAGCTAGCCCTAGCTCTAGCGCATCGACACTATCAAGCCCTAAGCCATTATTTTCCGTGCCAAATAGCGCGCTTTTTTCATCAATATCACTAGGCTTCATATCGGGCAAATTTAGACTTGTGATGATTAGCTCTTTTAGTTCCTCTTTTAGTGTTTCTGGTGTGTTTTGTTGCATTTATGCTCCTTGAAAGTTAGTGATTTAGCGAATGATATAGATTGCTTAAGATTTCGTGCAAATGTCGCACACGAATAGAATCTACCCTCTCTTTTTCAAACTCATCTAGCGTGATTTGCGCTTCTAAAGATAGCTCATATCGCAGTGTTTGAGTGGTGGTATTATACCATTTTGAATCCTTTTGCAAACTTTTTGGGGACATTTTGATAAAAAACGCGCTTAGATTTTTGGCACTATGAATGGCTATGTAACTAGCAGCTTTATGCAAAATGATTTTGTCTTTTGTGCGTGTGCCTTCGGGAAATATCAGCAAAGATTCTCCCATTTTTAGTGCGTCTATGCTTTGTCGCAATATTTCCTCATTTGCGGTGTTTAGGATATAGCCACTTGCTTTTATCGCTCCAAAAAGAAAGATATTTTTTGCTAAAGATGCTTTTATCACGCAATTTATGCGCGGGATATGCGCGATAAGCAGGACTACATCTAGCAAAGATGGGTGATTTGCGATGATAATCTCACTAGGATTTCCAACATTATCTAGGATTTTAGATTTTGTGAAATGTTGATTAGGGTTTTTTCTAGAATGTAGGTGGCTAGATATTGTGAAGCGATATTGCACTCGCTTAGAAAAGCACAAAATCCACAAAAACAATCTCCACGCATATCGCACCAAATCACGACTAAAATACTGCACTTTTTTGTAGCGATGAAGTTTTAGCAAAATAAGCGGGACAAAGATTAGATTTCCGCACCCACAAATAATCCCAAAAATCCCAAACCCAAAACTTGCCAAAAAAACCCTGCAAAATCTATCTAATGCGCTGTTTGTGGCGTTTTTGATTTTTATAAAAATATGTGCTAGATTTTGCATTTGGTGTTTTTGTATTTTAGATTTTAGTTATGTGCCATTTGAAAATCATAGAATCATTTGTGCGTAAGCAATAAGAAATATCGCTAGCAGAATCTAGCGCGTGTATAGCACTCAAAAAATCTAGCTCACTTGTGATGATTTCTAGGGAGTTTTGTTTGGCGTTGTTAGGATTGTGGGTGGGGGTTTTGTCTTGGGTTATTTCTAGTGTAGCGTTGTATGTGGGGGTTTGTGGATTTTGGTTGGTTAGATTTTGGCTTGTTTGGCTTTGATTTGTTTGGCTTTGATTTGGCAGGCTTATTGTTAGGGCTAGTAGCAAAAATGGTGGCTCATTTTTAGAGATACTTTGCAAAGGTGCGTTGTTTTGATGTTCTTTGTAGTGGTTATACGCTTCGCACAATCCCTCATAATAGCTTAGCACAAGGACTTCATCTATTTCATTTATTTTATTTTCGGTTTTGGCAGAATCTTTTAGCTTTGTGTAGGCGTTTATGATGCCGTATTCTAGGCTTGGGTTTGCGCTTATTGCGCTGATTTCGGCGTTGTTTTTGGTAGCGATTGCTAGCAGGGCTGGAGTGGCGTTTAGCACGGACATAGAAAAGCTAGTAGGCGATAGCAAGTAGCTATCTTGCAGATTTAGTAGCATATTAAAACAGCGATTTATCTCTCCCAAAGTAGAGCTAAATACGATTGGCATAGGTTTTTGTGGTGGATTTTGTTTGGCGTTGTTTTGTGGGGTTATTAGGCTAAGGGCGCATTTGCTAGCATTGCTAAGTCTTCTGCGCTCTAAGGGCGGTAAGTGGGACAAATTAAAATCTTGTTGGTAGGATTTTAGACGCTCTAATGAGCTAGCAAGATTTTGTTGATTAGATATTTGGCTATTAAATTTTTGGTGGATAAATGCGTCTAGATTGACATTTGGCGAGATAATGGCGTGGATATTTGTGATTTGTAGGCTAAGTGTTGTGGATTTTTGCTTTTGTGTCTGCATTATGCTAGCCTTAGGGGGTTTTAAGAGTTTGAATAAGCGTGCAAAAAAAGGCTAGATTATAACATACATTGGATTGACATTGGATTGAAATTGGATTGATTATGGAATCGATGATATGCATTTTTTATTTTATATGTTATAATATCCGCTTTATGCGCGTTTGTTGTAGGATTTTGTTTGGCATTTTGGCAAATGGCTAGTTTTGATTTTGGATTTGATTTGGTTTGATTTTGGTTTGAATTTGGTTCGATTTTGATGGATAGAGATTCTAGCCTGCATATTTTTGGATTTTTGGGGTAGTTTTTGGGGGTAGATTTTTTGGGGTAGTTTTTTAAGGATAAACGGGGGGATAGATTTTACAAAATCAAAATAAGCGACAAACGGGATAAAAACGGGTTTAGAAACAACGATTTAGGAGATTGGCAAATGTTTGATTTTCTTTTATTGTTAGTAGCATTTGGGGTGTTTGTTGGTATTTTTATGTGGAATAACAGCGATAGCCAACTAAAATGATTCATTAAAATCTTTGATACATTTGACACATAGGGGCTTATTATGTTGCCACAATTCTCCAAAATCCAGCGGTTCATCATTCGGTGGAAATCTCGCTCTTTGGGACCTGATATAGAAGCGGTTATCACGGTGCTAAGCGTGCTGATATATATGAGCAAAAGTGATAAAAACCATATAGATACACAGCTAGCAACCGCTAAGCATATCCTCTATGATAGGCTAAAACTAGGCTCTTTAGCGGGGTTTGTCCTAGAGCGCGTCATCGTAGAGGTGGCGGAATTTATCGAAGATGAGAGCAAGTATATCCGCGCAAGAGAGAAGGCTTTTGCTGATATAGTGCAAAATATACAGCTATATGGGTTTGCCCTAGATATGCTAGATGGCAAAGAAAACGCCTCAAAGCTAGAAATGCTACACTCCATCATACAAAAATCCTACGATGAAGCATATAGCCTAAAAAAAGAAAGCAAGCGAATCTTGCAAGCCCAAGAATCTCGCTTTTTGCACTAAAATTTTTCATTGCCAAAAGCTAAAATCTGCATAATCAACATAGCCAAACCTAAACAAATACAACGATTTATAAGGAATATAAAATGCTTTGCAAACTCTCTCAAAATCTTGCCCAAAATCTTAAACAACACAAAATCCAAAAACAAACCCAAAACCACATAAGGAGCGATAAATGAGCACGATATTTAGCAAAATAGTGCGAGGCGAAATCCCCTGCAACAAAGTCTATGAAAATGATGAATTTTTGGCGTTTTATGATATTGCCCCAAAAGCAAAGGTGCATATTTTAGCCATTCCCAAAAAAGAGCTAAAAGATTTTAATGAGATTGATTCTAGTCTTATGGGAAAAATGAGTGAGTTTATCCTAGAAGTCGTAGAAAAAGTCGGCATAAAAGATAGTGGCTATCGCCTAATCACAAACATAGGCAAAGACAGCGGGCAAGAAGTCCCTCATCTGCATTTTCACATTTTAGGTGGCGAGCGACTAGGGGGGAATTTCGCCTAATTCGCCTAAGTCGCCTAAGTCGCGCTAAAATACGCGCTAAAATCGTGGCTAAATATTGCAAGATTTTAGCCATACAAAATCTACAACAATCATTAACAACAAAACATTTTAAGGAATCTCTACTATTAAGGAATCTATACCAATGCAAACCCTCCAACAAAAAGCAAAAGTCCTTATTGAAGCATTGCCCTATATCCAGCGATTTAGTGGCAAAATCATCGTCATCAAATACGGCGGAAGTGCTATGGAAGATGAAAATCTAAAAAAAAGCGTGGTGCTTGATATTGCATTGCTAAAATCCATAGGGTTTAAGCCCGTAATCATTCACGGCGGTGGCAAAGAAATCAGCAAATGGATAAATAAGCTAGGCGGGGAAGCGAAGTTTGAAGATGGATTTCGTATCACTGATGAGAGTGCATTGCAAGTAGCTGAAATGGTGCTAAACTATATCAATAAATCGCTAGTAGGCTATATGGGGAGTTTTGGGGTCCGTGCTGTGGGGATAAGCGGCAAAGACGGAGGCACGCTAAATGCTAGCAAAAAGCTCATAAATGGCAAAGATATAGGGTTTGTAGGAAATGTAAAATCTGTGGATATTAGGCTTATTGTGAGTTTGCTTGATAGTGATTTTGTCCCTGTGATATGCCCTATAAGCGCAGATAAAAGTGGGCAGGGCTACAACATCAATGCCGATGATGCAGCCTGTGCTATCGCTCAAGGGCTAAATGCCGAAAAACTCGTATTTTTAAGCGACATAGAGGGAATCTACCGCGATTTTAGCGACAAAGACAGCCTAATCCCTATCCTAAAAACAAGCGAAGCAAAAAATCTACTAAAAAGCGATGGCGTGAGCGGTGGCATACTACCAAAACTACAAAACTGCATAGAAGCGATAGAAAATGGCGTATCTCGCGTGCATATAATCGATGGTAGGATAGAGCATTGTTTGCTATTGGAGTTTTTCACAGACAAGGGCATAGGCACAGCAATCTTGCGTGATTAGTATTTGAAATAGCAAATCATCACTTGCAACAAATACATTTATAAGCTATTGATTCTCTTTTATCAGTGTTGCAAATTCTGCAAAAATACTGCGGGATTCTTTGGGTCCGGGGCTTGACTCTGGGTGGTGCTGGAGGGAGAAAATCGGTGAGTCTTTATAGCGCACCCCCTCAATACTGCTATCAAAAAGATTTCTATGCGTAATGTTTGCGACTTCTGCGATAGATTCTGGCACGGAGTAGATATGATTTTGCGAAGTGATTTCTATGCTTTGGGTGTCTAGGTTTTTTACAGGGTGGTTGCCCCCGTGATGTCCAAATTTTAGCTTATGCGTGTCGTGTCCGTGTGCGATAGACAAAAGCTGATGTCCTAGACAAATCCCAAAAATAGGGATTTTTGCTGTGATTAGTTTTTTTATTTCCTCTATTTGTGGGCGCAAAAATTTGGGGTCGCCCGGTCCATTTGAGAGAAATACCCCGCCTATCTCTTTTTTTTCAAAGCGCGAGATAATCTCTTCTGCACTAAATTCATACCCCCATACTTCAGGCTCTAGCCCCACTTCTGCAAGTTCGTTTAGTATGTTTCGCTTCACGCCAAAATCTATGACGATGATTTTTTGGCTAGGTTTAGATTTTGCATAGTCTATTTTGGCAAAATCAAACACCCCTTCATCGTGCGTGTATCGCGCATTTGTGCTTACTTGCTTGATTAGATTTTCACACTCTATGGGGGTAGATTGTGCCAAAATCTTTGCCAACTCATCTTTGTCGCTTATTTGGCTAGATGCCACCATCATCATTGCCCCGTCTTTTCGTAGCATTTTGACAATAGCGCGGGTGTCTATATCGCATATCCCTAGCACATTTGCAGAATCCAAAAACGATTTTAGGCTTTGATTTGAGCGAAAATTTGAGACAAAATCCTCATAATGTCGCACGATAACGCCCCTGCAAAAAACCCCACTGCTTTCGCAATCTTGCGGATTTGTGCCTACGATGCCAATCTCTGGCATACAAAATGTGATAAACTGCCCCGCATAGCTTGGGTCGGTAATGATTTCTTGATAGCCACATAAAGAGGTGTTAAACACTAGCTCCCCTACGCTTGTGCCACCACCTGCAAACAAATGCCCGCTAAAAAACGCTCCATTTGCGCAATAAATCCACACTTTTTTCTTTGCTTGATTTGTTTTTGATTCTGCGTTTTGCGATTTTTTCATTATGGTTTCGTCCCTTTTTTATGACGCGTTATAAAAATCCTTTTTTGCGTAGCTCCTCATCATATAGTCGTTCATAGATTAGCTCGTATTCATCAGTGCCTGCAAGTAGCTTGCGTTTATAATTTTTGATTTTTTGCATCACTTCATCTTGGATACTATCGTGTAGCTTTGCAAAAGAATCAATCGCCCTAAAAATCACATTTTTTATTTGATTATTGCTTACATTAAAGCTAATGTATTGCTTTGCCACAATAGCGTCTAAAATCCTATGAGAGAGGGCGTTATACCTATCGTCCCAAAAAAGCAAAAATTTTTCCTCATTAGCGATTTGCTTTTTGATAAGCCCAAAAAGTCGTCTCTCATCAGCGCGGATAAAATCCACTTCTTGTTGGTTTTCCTCCACGATTTCTTGGGCTTTTTTATCGATTGCTAGTTCTTGCTTGGTATCAGATTCTAGGATTTCTTGGGCGATTTTGGCTATGGATTCTAGGGGGACATTTAGCGTTACAAAGCTAGCGTTGTAAAGCTCTAGGGCGATTTTGTTTGCGATGTAGTTGATATGATTTAGTCGTAAGCGCATTGTATAAACCTTGCTAATGAAGTTAAAATCGTATAAATAAAGTAGCGTATTGTAGCGTTTTTTGATAAATTTCTTTTTAAGCGGATAAAGTTTTGGCACAAAAAGATAGCAAAACACTGAGATAGAGGCGCGCAACGCAAAAATCTAAAATCAAGCAAAAATGCCAACGCCACTGCCAAAATCTATGCTAATTGCTTGTGCGATACCTAAACTGCCCTTTTTTAAACACCATAGGGAATCCACCTAAGCTAAATAGCCATTTATTTTCTATGGTATTTTTCATAAATGCTGCAAATTCTCCCTTGACATTTTTGTGATACACCACGCCCACGCCATCGGTATGCCCGATAGAGCAGACCGTGCCTCTGTGGTTAAATTTAAATGGCTTGCTAAAATCTTTGCCTTTTAGCTTGGCGATGAGTAGCTCTGCTATGTAGTCTCCCATTTGTGCTGATAGCTGGGCTGTTGGGGCGTGGATTACATCTTTGTCGGTGGCTAGCGCGCTATCGCCTACTACATAGATATTTGGGTATGGTTCGCATTGTAGCTGGGCATTTACGGGGATTCTGCCTTTTTTGTTTGGGATTATGGATTTTTCGATGATGTCGCTCCCTTTTACCCCCGCGCTCCAAATGATTGTATTGCCCTCTATTTGTATGTCTATGCCATCTCTTTGGGCTAGGACTTTGCCTGCTTGGATTTCTTTTATGTCTGTGCCTGTTAGGACATTTACGCCGTATTTTTCTAGCTTGTTTTGAGCGGCTTTTGCTAGGCTAGGCTCAAACACAGGCAAAATCTGCTTTGCCCTGCCTATGCAAGTGAGTTTTGGCAAACTTCTATCAATCCCGCAAATAAGGCATAGCTCATCAAGTTGCGTGGCTAGCTCTGCGGTAAATTCTATCCCTGTAAATCCCGTGCCACACACCACGACTTCTAAATCTTTTTGGTTTTTGGTATGCGTGTATTCTTTAAATTTATTTTCGATATTTTTGGTTAGCTTTAGGGCGGCATTTAGCGAGGATAGTTTGTAAGCGTGCTTATCTACGCCTTTTATGCCAAAGCTATCTGGCTTAAACCCAAGCGCGATGACTAAGTAATCATAGTGATATTCCCCGCCATTTCCCCTCACTTTGTTTTCTTGCGGGCATAGCTCTATGATTTTATCTTTGATAAAGCCCACTTTTTGCGGGTCTAAGATTTTGCGATAAAAGATTCTAGCTTTGCGCGAGCCTAGCGTGCCTATGGCGACTTTGTGAAGCAGTGTCGTTTGGTAATGGTAGTCGTGCTTTGAAATAAGCGTAATATGGGCTTTAGATTTTAGCTTTCTTTGCAATCCTAGCGCGACTTTTAGCCCCCCATAGCCTCCGCCTATGATTAGGATTTTGGGTGGATTTTGCGGTGTGGTGCTTTGCATTTTTGCTCCTTGATTGTTTGATTTTGTAGCGATATTTTGCACTAATGATAATAAAAAAGAGTTGATAAAAGTTTAAAAAAATCAATGATTTTTAAGGATTTTGTATAAATTTTCTTGTGGGATAGATTTGTAAGTGTTTGCATTTAGCGCGTCATAAATATGATAAAAAGCAAAATCCACTTGCAATGTATTTGTCTTAGTCATTATTAAACATATTTTTAGCCATTTTTAATAACTCTTTGTTTAGGTTTTGAGAGAGGCTTAGTTTGTGATTGATAAGGTCATTGATTTGCACCTCTATGCTATCTGCATAAAGCAATCTATAAATATGCACTTGCTTATTTTGCCCTATGCGGTGGATTCTGCTAAAGGCTTGCTCTTCTATCGCAGGATTAAACCAAGGCTCTAAGATAATGGCATTTTGCGCATTTGTGAGATTTAGCCCGACACCACCAGCCTTTAGACTTACCAAAAACACATTAAATGGGCTATCTTGTGCCTGAAATTGCTCGACTAATCTTGCTCGATTTTGTTTAGAGACGCTACCATCTAAATACAAAAAATTTGTTTTATCTAGCATAGATTTTAGTATGCCCAAGCTTTTTGTAAATTGCGAAAAAATGATGACTTTTTCTTGCTTATCAAGTATATCATTGACTAATTTTAATAGCGCATTTAATTTAGAATCGTGCAGATTTTGGCAATTATAAAGCGTAGAGGGGATAATCTTATGCAGACTACAAAATTGCCTAAGTCTTAAAAGCCCTTGCAATATGACAAAATTTGCCCTAGCAGATAGTTTAGATTTTAGCGCGGCACAAAAGATTTTATAAATTTCATTATATGCCTTTTTTTCACTATCGCTAAAATCTATCAAAATCGTCTCATCATATCTATTAGGGAGATTTAGCACCTCATCTTTTTTGCGCCTTTTGATAAATGGAGCTAGCAATTTGATACTTAAATGGATAGCATTTTGTGGGTTTTCCATAAAAGGGGCGATTTTATTTTCATATAGCCATTTAAAATTGACATTGACCGCACTCATCATATTCCACAAATCAAGCAAAGAATTTTCAATAGGAGTGCCACTTATGATGATAGTAAAATCGCGTTTGATTTGATTGATTGCGGTAAAAATCTGTGTTTTGTTGTTTTTGATTTTTTGGGATTCATCTAAAACTACAAGCTGATATTTGGGCAATTTTGCAAAATTGATTCTCGCACTTTCATAAGATAAAATTTGGATTTTAGATAGTTGCAAATTTGTAGAAATATCATTTTCATCTATGTGCGTAAATTTTAAAATCTCATTTTTCCAATTTTGCACAAGCGAAGCAGGGGATATGATAAGAATATTGTCAATATGATTAACCACAAAAAAACAAATAGTTTGCAGAGTTTTCCCTAGTCCCATATCATCGGCTAATAACCCACCCCACGCATTGTTTTTGTATAGATTGCATAGCCACAAAACACCTTCGATTTGATAAGGTTTTAACTCCACTTTAATGCTATTTTTTACATTGTCCAATGCGTAATCGCAAGGATATTGCACAAGATTTTTGATTTTTTCCAAAAATTCTACAATATCGCTTGATTGAATATGTGATTTTTGGATAATCTGCAAGATAGCTTTTTCACTCAAATCACTATCTTTAAAAAACAACACTTTATCATCTAACTCCACATAATTTCTACCCTTCAAATACGATTCTAATAAATTATTATACAAATCTATATCATATTCTAACCCCCTATCAAATGACAAAAATCCGCTAGACTTACTCCCAAAACTAACGCTTTTTTGTTTTTTATCTAGCGATTTGACAAGCACGATAAATTCGTTTTTTAGCATATTTAGCTCATCAAAAGAAAAATAATCATCAAATATATTTGAGACAATCGAGTTTGCCTTACTGATAATCTCTGCTGTATCCATTTTAAAAAGCATTTTATCTTTGATTATCAAAAAACTATATCCTAGCGGAATCTCATTGCCACTAAAATCAAAATAAGATTCCACGCGGCATTTGTGTTTAGAAATATGCTGAATGTAGATTTTGATATTTGTCGGTTTTAGCGTGCCAAATCTATATGGCTTTGATTCAAACGGGATTTTATAAATCCGCTTTAAACTTCTATTTTTGGTTTGTGTAAATAAGAAATTAAGATTTTCAATCTTTTTAAACAGCAAATCACAAAATAAATCTTTTTCTACTACAAATGGCGGATTTTTACCCAAAATCTGTTGCAAAAATATCAGCAACTCTCTCTCATCATCGCTAATTCTTGCATTTGCGATGACACTTTTTGTCCTCATAGCAGGTGCTAATCTATCTACGCATTGTTGAAATTCTACGCAGATTTTATCCCTGATAATGCTAAACCTAAGTCGCAAATTATATTGCATAAATGTATTTTAACCCATCTAGTAATGATTGCTTAAATTTTGCCCTAAATTTTTCATCACATTCTTTGGTTAATTTTTTATCTAATAATTCCTGCCTACCTCTAAAACTATATTCATCAATCCTACACCCACCCCCACAAATATACCTCACACTGCAATGTTTGCAAGGGCTTATAAAATCCACGCTACTTTGCTTGTTAAACTCTTTTGCTTTGCGCAAAACTTCTCCTAAATCATCATTGATATTTGCAAATGGTTTTAGCTCATCAACGCGATTGCAAAGATAAATATTTCCATTGCTTGAAAAGCTTAGATTCCCATAGCCACAATTTCTAACGCGCTGTTTTTTCTCCATATTTATCGCTAGATTTTTGATTTTGTAGTTTGGGTAAATTTTTTGCATTATCAAATCTGCTTTTTTGGCGTATTGTTTGGCTTTATCATCATATTTCATCGCTACACCGCGCCCGCCTAGCATTTTTTGTGAAACGATAAATTTTAAATTGTCCTCATATTTATGTAGTAAATTTGTCGCAAAATCTACAAATTTAGATTCCATTTCATCGATATTTTCATAAGTCGGGGTGGTAGCGATGATGACTTTTGCCCCGCATTTTAAAAACCATTCTACGCTAGATAATGCTTTTTCAAAATTTGAAGCACCGAGCACTTTTGCATTCATTTCCTCATTTATGCCATCAATGCTGATTTGTATATCATCGATAAACGGCGCAATATCACTAATCCACTCTTTTTTCCATAGCACACCATTACTTTTTAGCCTCACTATCATTCCAAGATTTTTGGCATATTTGATAATAGCCAAGCAATTTTTATGTAGCAATATCTCCCCACCGCTAAAAATCACTTCTTTTATGTCGTGTCTAGCTAGATTAGAAAGCAGGGCAAACCATTGCTTAGAATCTAGCTCGTTTTCATTTGCCTTGCCAGAATCCATATAGCAGTGTGGGCAGGACAAATTGCAAGCATTGGTTAAATAGATTTGTGCCGTATCGTATTCATCACACATTTCAAGCGATGTATCAAAAAACTCTCTATCCAAAATCTGTGCCACTACAAAATCAAAATCCGCTTGATTTGTCGCCATTTTTTCAGCTTTGGCGATTGTGTATTTTTGCAAGTTTTTAAAAATCTCTACTTGATTTGTGTTAAAAAGCCCTAGCGTATTTCCACAATCGCTAGCAATCACTAGCACTTCATTTTCAATCTCATAAAATTCAAGTGTTTTTGGCAGTGGAAGTATGTCATTTTCGTTGATTTGTTTGGTTGAAGTTGTCATTTAGAAGTCCAAAAAGAAGCGCAACTCTTAAAATTTCTCACTTTAAGAGTTGCTAGTTATGATTAGTTGCCATTAACAGAGCAGTTTTTAAAGCAATAATAAAATACAACCTCGTCTTTTATTTCTCGCTTAGCGATAGTAAAACTTCTCATTACAATGCTCCTTTACAAAAATTTAGAGCTAGCATTGTAAAAAAAAAAGTAAATGCAATACTTAATCAAACCTTAACTAAAATCAGCAAAATCTTAGCCAACACACAAAATAACATTGCTAGATTAAAGCAATGTATTTGCTAGCGATTTGTATCAAAATCTATCTTATTTTTTCGCTACAAAATCAAAAATCGCCCTAATCTTGCATAAATTCTTGCAAAGGTTTTGGGATATTACTATCTTGTTTTTGGATTTCTTTTATGGATTGTGCGGCAGCTAGGGCGGCGGCTATGGTGGTAAAATACGGAATCGAGTTTTTGAGCACTTCTCTGCGGATAGATTTTGCATCATTGCTACTTTGTGCGCCATCGCTTGTGTTTATCGCTAGGGCGATTTCTTTATTTGTGATGAAATCTTTGATATTTGGACGCCCTTCGCTTATTTTTAGCACACAGCTAGATGGGATTTTTGCTTTTTGCAAAATCTTATGCGTCCCGCTTGTCGCACAAATGCTAAATCCTAGCTCCACAAATGCACTAGCCACGCTAAGCGCAAATTGTTTATCACAATCAGCAAGCGAGATGAAAATCTTGCCCTCTTTTGGCAGAGTATTTTTGCTCGCATTTTGCGCTTTGGCAAAGCTAATCCCAAAATTGCGCGAAATCCCCATAACCTCGCCTGTGCTTTTCATCTCAGGACCCAAAATCAAATCCGCCCCGCTTAGTTTGCTAAAAGGAAACACAGATTCTTTCACAGCGATATGATTTAGTGCCTTGTGGCAAAGTGGCTTTGCGCTAAAATCAATGCGATTAAAGCTATCATAAAATTTCAATGCTTCGCGCAAAATTTGGCTAGATTTTGTATTGTCATATTGAGGCTTTGAAAAAGCCGAAATATCTCTATTTGTGAGTTTCTTCGCTTCGCTAACTCTCCGCTCAGAATGACAAAGGTGGGCAGATTCTAAGTTTAATGCGTGATTCCACATAACTCTTGTAGCGACTTTGGCAAGCGGTATCCCTGTGGCTTTGCTGACAAAAGGCACGGTGCGACTAGCGCGCGGATTTACTTCGATGATATAAAGCGTATTTTGGTGGATTGCGTATTGAATGTTTAATAAGCCTATGATTCCTAACTCTATGGCGATTTTTTCAGTGGTGGTGCGAATGGTTGCAAGCATTTTCTCATCGATATTTATGCTAGGCAAGACACTCGTAGAATCCCCGCTATGCACGCCTGCTTCCTCGATATGCTGCATAATCCCGCCGATATAGACTTCCTCCCCATCGCAAATCGCATCGACATCTAGCTCGGTAGCGTGGTCTAAAAATTTATCCACAAGCACGGGGCTAGACTCACTCACTCTCACCGCCTCGTCCATATAGGTTTTTAGCTCATCATCGCTTTGCACGATACGCATAGCGCGCCCGCCTAGCACATAGCTAGGGCGCACAAGCACGGGGTAGCCGATATTTCGCGCGATTTCATACGCTTCCTCTTTTTTATACGCGATACCATTTTGGGGTTGGTTGAGTTCTAGTTTTTTAGCAAATGTGGCGAACTTCTCTCTGTCCTCTGCGGTGTCGATTACGGCTGCCTTTGTGCCGATGATTTTTGCCCCGATGGTGGTGAGATTTTTGGCAAGTTTTAGTGGCGTTTGCCCCCCAAAATGCACGATTATGCCATTTGGATTTTCTCTCTCTATCACAGCTCTCACGCGCTCAAAGTCGATAGGCTCGAAGTAAAGAGTGTCGCTTGTGTCATAATCCGTGCTAACGGTTTCTGGGTTGCAGTTATACATTATGCTTTGCACGCCTAAGTCTTTGAGCGCGAAGCTAGAATGCACGCAACAATAGTCAAATTCGATGCCTTGACCGATGCGATTTGGACCCCCACCGATTATCAGCACTTTTTTGCTTTGCGCGTCATCTTTTTGGCAATTTTTTCTGTGGTATTCATTCGAGTTGTTTGTTTTGTAATCGCGTGCCGTGTGAGATTCTGCATTTATTTTGTCATTGCGAGATTCGGCGATAGCCGAATCGTGGCAATCTATATTGTTTTTTGTGGATTTGTGGATTGCCACGCTCGTTACACTCGTTCGCAATGACGAATCGTGGGTAGATTCTGCGTTGTTTGCAGAATCTACCCCTAAATCAATCGAAGTATTTGTCAAAGACAAATTGCTAGGCAAAGGATTGAGCGGAATCATAGAGTAAAGATATGGGGTTAATGCCTCAAACTCCGCCGCACAAGTATCCACCTCCTCATATCTTGCCACCACGCCCATTGCCTTTCTTGCCGTGTAGATTTCGCCCTCACTCATCTCCACGCCCTCATTTTGCGCCAAAAATCTAGCCAATGCCTTGTCGCTAAAGCCTTGCGATTTGAGAGTGCGCATAGCCCCCTCATCGCGTAAAATCTCGCTATTTACGCTTTTTTCAGCCTCCACTAGCTCATAGATTTGGTGCAAAAACCATTTATCGATTTTGCTAAGCTCCGCGACTTCATCGACACTAAGCCCCAGCCGAAAGCAATCCGCTACATACAAGATTCGATTTGCATTTGCCCTGCGCGTTTCTTTTTTCGCTAGCTCAATGTCGCTTGTCATACTATCTAGCCCGCAAAATCCATTCTCCAAGCTACACAACGCCTTTTGCAAGCTCTCTTTAAAACTCCCGCCAATCGCCATCACCTCGCCGATAGACTTCATCGAAGTAGTGAGAGTAGAATCTGCTAGCGGGAATTTCTCAAAAGTAAAGCGCGGGATTTTGGTAACGATATAATCAATGCTCGGCTCAAAGCTCGCAGGCGTGCCTGTGATGTCGTTTGTAATCTCATCTAGGCTAAATCCCACGGCTAGCATTGTAGCCACTTTGGCTATGGGGTAGCCTGTTGCCTTACTCGCAAGTGCGGAGGAGCGCGACACTCGCGGGTTCATTTCAATCACCGTCATTCGTCCATTGTTAGGATTTATGGCAAATTGCACATTGCTCCCGCCCGTATCCACGCCGATTTCACGCAAAATCTTAAAAGAAGCATCGCGCATTCGCTGATATTCTTTGTCGGTTAGCGTGAGCGCAGGGGCGATAGTGATAGAATCCCCCGTATGCACGCCCATAGGGTCGAGATTCTCGATAGAGCACACGATTATGCAGTTATCATTCTTATCGCGGATTACCTCCATTTCATATTCTTTCCACCCCAGCAGGCTTTCTTCGATTAAGATTTCATTTATCGGGCTTGCTTCTAGCCCCGCTTTTGCCAATGCCTTAAACTCCTCGATATTATACGCCACGCCACTTCCACCGCCCGCTAGTGTATAACTCGCACGGATAATAAGCGGGAATCCAATGCTTTGTGCCGCTTGCTCCGCCTCATCAAGCGTGTAGGCATAATGGCTCTTTGGCAAATCCATACCGATTTTTAGCATAGCCTCTTTAAACGCCTGTCTATCCTCGCCTTTTTTGATTGCGCTAGGATTTGCACCCAAAAATTTCACACCCTCCAATGCCCCGCTTTCATACATTTCCATTGCGACATTAAGCGCGGTTTGTCCGCCCATAGTAGGCAGTATCGCGTCAATGTTTTCGGCTTTTATGATATTTGCGATGACTTCTTGCGTGATAGGCTCGATATAAGTGCGGTGGGCAAAATCAGGGTCTGTCATAATGGTCGCGGGGTTTGAGTTTATCAGCACCACGCGGTAGCCCAAATTTTTTAGCGTCTTTGCCGCTTGCGTGCCCGAGTAGTCAAACTCGCACGCCTGCCCGATGACAATGGGTCCAGAGCCGATGAGTAAAATAGTGTTAATGTCGGTGCGTTGTGGCATTTGAGTCCTTTTAATGTGCTTGCAATGTGGCATTATGCTTGCATTGCTTGCTTTTAACGCCTGTGCGTTTGCGTTATTGCTTGATTAAATTTTTAAGCAAAATTTCAGCATTTTATACAAAATGTGCTTAAAAAGCCTTTAGATTTTGCGCGAATCTATCAAAAACTTATCTAAAATCATAGAAAAACAACAAATGTAAAATCTTTATAAAATCTGCTTTTGTGGGGGATTTTGGATAATAAAAAAGCTAAAATTTCAACAAACCCTGCTAATGCTAACAATGTAGCAAATATAAAATAGATTAAATTTGTTTAAACATTCACATTAAAAAATCCGCATTTAAAAAATCGATTTTGCTACCATTGCGTTTATATTTTTACATTTTATTTCGCAATCTTAATGACAAATAAAGGACAAATATGACAATTTATAGCGATAGATTCAAAGCACTACATTCACACCAAATCCGCTTACAAAAGCCCATTTCTAAGCCATTTCTTAAATAGGTAGCGACAAGGCTTCTTTGCTAGATTTGCCTAATACGCGCCCTCACGCGTGGAGATTTTGATGATTTCAATCAATAATTCGGTATTTTTCACGCGCCCTATGATTCGATAATTACTCACGCGCCACCGCCATAAATCTTTGCTTCCTTGCATTTTTTTGCAGTTTGGCAGGGCAGTGGGATTGTTTTCATAGCTCAAATTTGCCAAAAACACGCGAACTTTATAAATCCCCTTTGGGTCGCCATCGCCTTGCTTATCTAAAAATTTTTCGGCACTATTTGATAGGATTACTTGCATAGCTTCTCATTTCAGCTTCTAATTCTAATCTAGCTTGTTTGGCTAAATCAGGGTTTTCACACGCCCATTTGTCAATCTTTTTTATCGCTGGGGAATCTTCTAGCGCATAATATTTTGGCTCTTTTGATTTGCCGATTTTGCATTTGACATTTGCGGCTTTTGCCATATTTTTAAATGCCCTCAAAAGCTCATCGCTAGGGTTTTCTAGTGTCAAAATCGTAGTCATTTTTTGTCCTTTTAAATTTAAAAATGCGATATTTTACCCAAAAATCCTAAAAACGCACTTTACTTAGCCAAATCTTTCTTGCTTTGCGCTTCCCACGCTTTGATTTCGGCGATAAGCGGTGCAATGTCGTAATTTTTGATTTTGGATTCCATTGTGGATAAATATTTATCGATATTTTGGGGTGTTAAGATATGCGTCCCATTCGCGATTGCGTCTAATTGCATTGAGTTCATATCGATATTGTAATGCGTCAAATCCTTGTAGTTTGCAATCTCATCGGCATAGTCCAAATCATCAAGCCCATAAATCGCCACATTTTTTAGATTCGCCACTTCATTTACAAGCCATTTTAAAATCACTTTTTCTTTGGGGTAAATCTTATCATTTAACCGATACCAAAGCCGTGAATATGCAGGGATAACGACATAAAATTTAGTATTTGGATTTGCCCTAGCAAATACCAAAAGATTTTCCTCCAAAAATTTTTGATTAGATTCTATCGAATCACTAAAAGGCGTGGGATTATATGGTGGCGGTGTTTTCATCAATGATAGTTCTTTTATCGTGTCTTTGATTTGGTCATTTTCGCTGTTTTCTAGCCATTTTTGCATTCCGCCAAATCTAGCATTATGCCCAATATCTTTTATCCAAAGCCAACTTATAAAATTATCCAAATCCTTGCTCCCCACGCAATCTCCACTCTTTGAAAATCTAATCGCACACAAAACAAACTTTTTATTAAAATAGATTTTTAAGTCATTTAGCTCGTTATCGTCATAAAGAAACGCAAAATTTTTAGTGTCATTTTTGTGAGTTTCTACCAAATGTCCTATATCAAGCGAATAAATGATATTTTTGGGTTGCGTGTGTTTTAACATATATTTCAAAATCACAGCTCGTTCATTGAGCGCAAAACCACCGCTAGAAATATTTGCCCATTTATTGCCAAACTTTTGATTTGCATCTTTTGATAAAATATTTTCCATCATTGAAGTGCCCAAAATAAACGAATTAAAATCATAATGTTTCACAATGCCTTTGATTTGGATTCGCGAATCTCGAATAAAGGTTGTATCCCTAAAATAGGGCTTGTGCCACACTTGCAATGGGTCGTAAATATAAAGCAACGCACTTATCAAAATAGGTATTAAAAAACTTAAAGAAAAATAAATCAAAATAAATCGTTTGTATGGATTCATAACCTTTCCTTAAAAATTAAAATACAAAAATGGCGAATAGTCGTTTGCCAACATTGTAAATAATGCAAAAGCTGTGAGAGTTGTGGCAAATAAAATATTTTTCCAAATAGGACTAAAATTTTGCAATTTTTCAAAGCTATTTTTCGCAAAAACGCACACAAAAATTGCGATAATGATATAAAAAATCGTGTCATTTCGTCCGCTGATTTGCGCTAGGGTTTCTGGCATTCTATGCCATTTTTGTGGCAAATCAACCCACACAATCCCAAACATACCTTTGAGTAGATTCGCCGCTCCGCTTACATTCTCCGCCCTAAAAAATACCCAAGCGATATTTATAAAATTAAATGTGATAAACCACGCAAGGATTTTGTAGATTTTGCTTTGGGTAAATGCTAAAAAGTGCGACTTGCCAATCTGTCCCCCCTCCCTTGCGAAGTATTTCCCCAAATTTTCCCCCTCCCTTGCGGAGGGGGTTAGGGGGTGGGTATATTTATCATTTGAAAATTTTACGCCACTATTATTTTGTGCTTTTAACCCACCCCCTTTATCCCCCTCCGCAAGGGAGGGGGAAAGTGTGGAATTGTCCTCCGTAATGGAGGTGGAATTTGTGGATTGCCACGATTCGGCTAAAGCCGAATCTCGCAATGACGAAGTGGTGGCGATTCGTGTTTGATTCGTGGATTGCTTCGATTCGCGTTGCGAATCTCGCAATGACGAAATATTTGCATTTAATGAATCTATAAACCACGAATACACCCTATGAATCACCATTGCCACTCCGTGCAACACTCCCCAAATCACAAATCCCCACCCTGCGCCGTGCCAAATGCCACTTAAAAATGCTACGATAAACAGATTGCGTAAATTTAAGATTTTGCTCACACGACTGCCACCTAGCGGGATATAAAGGCACTCTTTTAAGAAACGCCCCAAAGTGATATGCCACCTGCGCCAAAATTCTGCGATATTTAGCGATTTGTAAGGTGAGTTGAAGTTTAGCGGTAGCACTATGCCAAACGACAGCGCAAGTCCCATCGCCATATCGCAATATCCGCTAAAATCAAAGTAGAGTTGAAATGTGTAGCTTAGCGAAGTCGTCCAAGATTCGGCGATATTTAGGTGTCCGCCGTTTTCGACAATGCCAAATCCTGCATTTGCCCATTTGGCAAAGCTATCAGCGATGAATACTTTTTTGAATAAACCAATGCTAAAAATAAAAATGCCTTTGGCTAGATATTCGTAGTTGATTGCGTCATTGCGAGATTCTGCGACTTTGTTAAAAGTTGCAGAATCGTGGCAATCTATTGCGCTATTTAAATTATGGATTGCCGCGTTCGCTTCGCTCACTCGCAATGACGAATCTTTTGAATCGCTTGAATCAGTGCCCATTTTAGCAAATTGTGGCATCATTTCGCGGTGATGGACAATGGGACCCGCAATAAGTTGCGGAAAAAAGCTAATAAACAACGCATAATCGATAAAATCTATTTTTAGATTTTCGCTAGACTTCCCTGTTGCGTGTTTGTAGCAGTCAAACAAAAATGCGATTTGCTGAAAGGTAACGAAACTAAGCGCAAGGGGCAAAAGAATATGTGGCAATGGAATCTCAAAATCCAAATGCGCTATTTGGCTAAACAAATTGAAATTTTCTAACAAAAAATCCGTGTATTTAAAAAAGCAAAGTAAAGAGAGATTAAAGATAATGCCTAAAATGAAGTAGAATTTTGGTGTGAAAAATTTGTCATTGCGAGAATCGCGTAGCGATTCGCGGCAATCTACACTTGTGTCGTCATTGCGAGAAAAACCGCTAGATTTTTCGTGGCAATCCAAATCTTTTTTATGGATTGTTTCGGTTTTTTTAAAGCCTTGTGATAAGAAAGCAATGTTAGATTCTAGTGAATCTTGTAATGATGTTTTACTAGAATCTAGCGTGCTTGAAGTTGCGCGTGAAGTCGCCCCCCCCCCCCCCCGTTTTCACACAAAGTCGTGCAACGCTAAAACGCAAAATCGCTTTTGCTAAAAAGTAATTCACAATGATTGAGCCAAGCATTATAGGCAAATACGCCACTTTCCAAAAGGCGTAAAAAAATAACGATGAAGCAATCAAAAATATTTTCGCCCAAAGAAAATGCGCTTTAAACTTTGCATTTTTTAGCAAATAAAAAACTATCCACACAATAGGCAAAAATGCAAAAATAAAAGCAAATGATGAGAAAAGCATAGAATATCCCCTTTAAGTGATTTGTAAATGATTTGAAAGATAATATCTTGCGATAATGTATCCATACTACAAAGCAAAAAACAATGCAGAAAAAAGCGCAAAAAAAGCCAAATGTGATTGTAACAAAAAAAAAAAAAAAACGAGTTTAAAAAGAGGCAATCAAAGTAGTTTTTGAAAATATTTTAAGGGAAAAGCTCTAGTGGGACTTTTAGGACGGTTTTAAAAACTTCGGGGATTTTTTTGGCAGTAGCACCACCAAAATCCTCTAGCCCAAGCCCACCTGCATGGACATCTTGTGGGAAAAATACCGCCAAAGTCCCTGCGTTTAGAAAAAGTTTGGAGCAATGATTAGGTGTCTTATATACGAGCAAATCCTTCTCTGCATCGTATTTTTCCTCTATGGTGCATTCGCTACTAGGGGCTATCAAAAAATACTCCTGCCCGCGCACAATCAGCTGAAAATCTACAAATTCTTTATGGCTTTCAAAAAACGCTTTTGATTCTAGTTTGAGTGGGTAGCTTTGCTCAATAGCATAGATATTTTTGGTAATTTGGATTTTGCTCTCACCCTTTGTGGATAGGATTCGCTGGTGGATAGGGCTTTTGGGCGTGAGTGCCTCTAGCATATATGGATACACATATTGCAATGCTTCAAACACATTTGGAGGCTCTTCATTTACGCTGTTTGGTTTGATTTGCGCGCGATTTTCATCTAGATTTAGGCTATCAAAAAACTCTGGTGCAAACACTTGCAAAAGTCCGCCTGCTTTGCCAAATACTGCCATTTCTTACCCCTTGTATTACTCCGTTTTGCAACGAATCTATGCTAGATTTTCGTTTATTATAGCGTTATTGCAAAATCTTTTTGCAAAAATTTTTTGCTATCCTTTATTTTATGTGTTTTGTATTGCTTTTATTTCATCTGTGCGGCGACTTCATCAGCGAAATTTTCAGCCTTTTTTTCTATCCCTTCGCCAAGCTCAAATCTCACATATTCTAGGATTTCTATATTATCGCTCCATTCTTTTGACTTATCGCTCAAAACTTGGGCTATGGTTTTTTTGTCATCTAGGACAAAAAACTGCCCTAACAAAGTCAATCTCTGGTCAATTAGCGTATTATCCGCGATAAATCGCTCAATTTGCCCGGGGATAATCTTATCCCATATCGCTTCAGGCTTGCCCTGCTTAGCTAGATTTTCTTTGAGTTTGGCTTCTTGCTTGGCTAGCACATCATCGCTAAGCTGGGCGCGTGAGACATACTCTGGCACATTTTTTAGAGGTTTGCCAAGTCGCTTTAGCTCTTCATTTTCTTTTTCGATTTCAGCTGCAAGGGCTACGCATTCTTTTTGCAAAAACTCATCACTAAACCCCGTATAATCAAGCACTGCTGGCTTCATAGCCGCTGCGTGCATACATAGATTTCGCACAAGTTCGGCGATTTTGTCTGTATTGGCACTATTGTCAAATTTCGCACTGATAAGCACGCCTACGCGATTATTAAAATGCACATACCCATTTACAAGCGTATTTCCGCCCGCTTTTATGCTTTTGATTCTGCGGACGATGATATTTTCGCCAATTTTTGCGATTTGGCTTTTTAGATAGTCATCAAAGCCAACGCTATCTACTTGCAGATTTTGCAAATCCTTAGCGTCATTTACAGCATTTTGGTAAGCAAGCGAAGTGGTTTTTGACACTAAATCTTTAAAATTATCATTTTTAGCGACAAAATCTGTTTCGCTATTTATCTCTACAAGCGTGGCTTTAGAAAAATCCTTTGCCACTTCCACAGAGATAACGCCCTCTGCGGCTACTCTATCAGCTTTTTTTGCCGCCTTGCTTAAACCTTTTTCACGCAGATATTCTACCGCCTTTTCCAAATCCCCATTTACTTCCACAAGTGCTTTTTTGCAGTCCATCATTCCTGCATCTGTCATTTCTCTTAGCTGTTTTACAAGCTGTGCGCTAATCTCACTCATTTTCGTCCCCCTGCGTCTTGCTAGATTGTGTCTTTGGGGCTCTTGGCGTGCGAGGGGCTCTAGGCGTCCTAGCGCGTGGTTTTGCCTCATCTGTCTCACTTGCATTTCTTGTGCTTCTTGCTTTACTTGCGCTAGATTCTCTCTCTAAGCCTTTTTCTAAATCTTTGTTTGATTCTTGCATCGCTTCTTGCAAGACTTCTTGTTTTTCCTTATCGCTTGCTGGCACTCGCTCGCTAGATTCTGCGAAATCATTTTCATCTAGATTATCCGCATTCATCTCACGCCCTTCGATGATAGCCTCACTCATTTCCTTGCAAAATAGCTGTATGGAGCGAATCGCATCATCATTTCCCGGGATTGGATAATCCACCTTATCAGGGTCGCAGTTTGTATCAAGCGGGGCGACTACGGGTATGCCTAGCCTGCGCGCTTCTGCTACGGCGATTTTTTCTTTTACCACATCGATGACAAAAAGCATATCAGGGGCTTTTTTTAGATGTCGCACACCGCCTAAATATTGCGTTAGTTTTTCTTTTTTGCGAAGTAGCATTAGTTTTTCTTTTTTGGTTAGCAAGTCGATTTGTCCGCTAGATTCCATTTCTTCGATGATTTCTAGTTTTCTCACGGAGCGTTTAATCGTGCTAAAATTGGTTAGCATACCACCTAGCCAACGATAATTCACATAGGGGACATTTACCTTTTGTGCTACCTCTTTGATAGCATCGCTTGCCTGTCTTTTTGTCCCTACAAACATTATCACTTTGCCTTGTGAAGCTGCCTCTCGCACAATATTGTAAGTGTATCGAAAGTATCGTAAAGTCTTTTGTAAGTCGATAATGTGGATATTTTTTCTAACCCCAAAGATAAATGGTTTCATCTTTGGATTCCACCGCCTAGTCTGATGCCCAAAATGCACGCCACATTCAAGCAAATCTTTCATTGTTACCATTGTAAATTCTCCTTTTTAGATTGGTTTGTCCTCCACGCTCTTTAACGATAAAATCTACTCAAATGCCAAAATCCATACTCAAAATCTATGCTTTTGAAGTAGCGATAATTGGCTGTTTTTGGATTTTAACGCAACGCAAATAAGGAATAAGCGTGTGTGAAATGTGCCTAAATATCATAAAATATTTTGGCAAAAAGACGAGGGGGATTTTAGCCTAGTATTCCTAATTTTTTGCTTAAATTTAGCAAAATCAAAGCAAAACCACTCACAAATTCAAACAAACAAAACAAATTTAGCTTTTTGCGATAAAATGCGCGTTTTGTCGATTGAGGCAATGGGCTTACAAGGCAAAAATTAGATTTTGTATATTTGATTTAGGAAGTTTGGGCTATGCAAAAGCGGTCGTATTTTATGCTTGGGATTGAGCTGTATATGGAGGATTTTTTGCCATCGGTAGTGTATGCAAAGCTAGGACTTCGCCCAAATGAGTGCAAAATCGCCAAAAAAGAAGCGATAATTTTAAACTACAAAGAATGGAAAAAACAACTAGAAAAATACGAAAAATCCACAATAAGCACCTCCCAAAACAACGCAAAATCCACACAAAACACCCAAAACACGCTAAATGACATAAAAATCGAAGAGACAAACGCCATAAAAGGATTTTACAAAATCCACTCCAAAATCTTTAATGCCAGCTCTTTTCGCAAAGAATGCGATAGGTTTATCTCTAAGCTAGAAAAAAAGAAAAAAACCCTGCTTAGCATAAAGCAATCACACAACGCATTTATCGTGCTTAGAATCTATGCTTTTGTAAATAAAAAAGACTTTCTAGGGCTAAATCTATCCACAAATGCTAGCAGATTTTGCGCAAGTGTGAATGCTAGGATTTTGACACAAATAAAAGTGCTATAAAGCAAAATCTAACATATAAAAACCTTAAATAAAAATGCAAAAAATACCAAAAATCTAAAAAAGACAAAATCACAAAATAAACAAAAACTAAGGAATCCAAATGCAACAACTCCCCGACACAAACTCCACTGATTCTACGCCAACGATAAAGCCAGCCACACCCCAAAAAAAACCAAGCAAAATGCCCCTAAAAGTAATGCTTGTTAGCTCGCTACTTTTAAGTAGCATAATCATCATCGCAAACTACACCGTGCAGTTTAAGATAGGCTCTACGCCACTCACTTTTGGTGCGCTTACTTATCCTTTTAGCTTTTTGTTACTTGATATTTTGAGCGAAAAATATGGCAAGACAGAAGTCATAAAAGTGCTTTTTTTGGGGCTTTTGCTTGCTTTTTATCCCTCATATTTTGCCTCCACCCCCCAAATCGCCCTCGCTTCTATCATCGCTTTTTGCGTGTCTCAGCCACTTGATGTGGCGATTTTTTACGCGCTTAAGACTTACGCGCCAAAGCATTGGTGGCTACGAAATGGTGGCTCGACACTAAGCGCGCAATTTATCGATACGATGGTGTTTTTTTGCGTGGCTTTTTGGGCTGTGCAAAGCGTGGGAGAATCGCTACAAATGGCATTGGCTGATTATTGTATCAAAGCTATTGTAAGCCTTGCAAACACGCCATTTTTTTACCTGCTCGCTATTCGGGCTAAAGCGATTTGGCAACATATTACTTAGGATTTTGAAAATATTCCAACGACAAAAAATTGTTTGTTAGATTTTGCATAGCGCAAAATCTAACAAAGGCTTAGCATAAAATAGATGATAAAAACCGCTATTTGTTTAGTATTTTTTGTAATTCACTAATGAGATTGTCTAAAGAATGTGGATTTAAAACAGCCACATTTATGTCATAGCATTCGCCCTGTATATTATTGCCAACAAATGTAGTAAAATCATAGCCCATTCTTATGTGATGGATACTAGATTTATTTAGCGGAGGGGGCAATCTATCGGTGTAAGTATTTATGTTGGCTTCTAGTCTTTTTATTACGCCTTCGTATTTATGCAAATGGTCTGTCTTGCTTTCCAAAAAATCAGAAAAAAATTTTATTGCTCTTGTAGAAAAATTTGTATATGATATTATGTTTATCATCGTTTTTATCATATCTTGCAACAATCCGGGGGAATTGTATGTATAGCATTCTTTTACCGCGCTAGGATACATAAAGCAAAAAGCCTGTGCCAAATAACCACCAAGAGAATGTCCTACGACAATCAGTTTTTCATCGCCTATTCGCTCTCTAATGGTTTCTTCATAAAATCGCGCTAATTCATAACATTGTATCGACACTTCTCCCATAGACATTTTTGTATCTGCTGCCATATCTTTCATACAGACTTCTGTCCCGCAAATAGCCAAAATCTTTTGATTTTGATTGAAAGTATCTTTAAATAATGTGGCTGAAAATCCATTAACGGTGTCTGGCTGATAAGCTAAAATTTTGAAGCGATTTTGAAAATCTATGGTTTTGTGCTTTGACTCGCTATAACTGCAATCCGCACATTTTGCATAATCCAAAAATTTTCTCACTAAATGCGGGCGTAATTGAAGTTCATAGTTTGCCATTGTCTTATTCCTTTTTTGTTAAAGTTTTTTTTGGGGTGGGCTAAAATGCGAAGTGCATTTTAAAAAAAATAAAAATATGTAATCCTACAAAAAAAACGAATGATAAAAGTATGGTAGAAAATCTAGCAAGAATGTTTTTTAGATTTTGAGATGGCGTTGATATATGTGGTGGTTTTGTATTAGATTAAATATTGGATTTTGCCTAAAGATTATACGCGCATACCACAGCGATAGCAACCCCTCCATCGTGGCTTATGCTTAGAGAAAATGCCTTGTTGCCAAAAAATTTTTTTGCGCGTTTGGAGAGGGCGATTTGTGGGGCTTTTGTGCTTGAGTATGAGAGAATCATATCTTTGAATGTTAGATTTTGGCTTATGCCTACGCCAAGTGCTTTGCTACACGCCTCTTTGCTAGCAAAAAATCCCGCTACGCTCGCAGATGCAAAGCCTCTTGCTTCTAGCAATCCTATCTCACTTTTGCGCAAAAATCGCTTCAAAAATGCCTCTTTGTGCTTTGCCAAAAGTCGCTCTATGCGTGCGATTTGGACTATATCCACACCTATGCTGATTTGACTAAACTTAGCAAAATCCGCATTTACGCGCTTTTTTGATAGTGGATTTTTATCTGCGTGTTTTATGTTAGCGATTTTGCTATGTTTTTTGTGCTTTTTTTTGCTTGACATTGCTAGGCTACATACATTTGGCAAATATTGCAAAATCTAAATGTGGATTTCAAAAAGCGCAAAACTACGCAAAATCTACCAAAATCTAAACCAAACTTATCCAACTTGGATAATGTAGTTTGTGAAAAGCACCGCGCTTACTTCGCCATCCATTAGGTATTCATTAAACCTATCTTTTAGCTCATTTAGCGCGCGATTTTTGCCCTTTGTGGTGTTTAGCTCTTCGGGGCTTTTGGTGCTTAGGACTTCTATGATTGTGGCTTTGATGATGTCTAGTTTGCGCTCCACTTCGGCTTGGAGTTTAGCATCGCTTAGCACCAGAGATACGCTTACTTGCAAAAACGCTGTGCGTCCTTGCCCAGCTAGATTTATAAGAAATGGTTGCCCAACGATTGGGAAAATGGGTCCGGGGTTTAGAAATACCGCGCTCTCACTACTAAGATTTGGATTTCTTTTGAGGGATTTTTCTTGCTTAGCGGGCTGTTTTTTTGCTCCTTCTTCGGCTTCTTCTTCCTCGTGTCCTCCGCTCATTAGCATTATCACCACTATTCCTATGATGATTAGAAATAGCACCGCACCTAAGATGATAAAAAGCATCATCTTATTTCCGCCTTTTGCTTCTCCTTGTTGGCTGTTTTCTTCTTCTGTCATTGTTGCTCCTTTGATTTTGGGTTTTATTTAGGCTTTTTAGCTATCAAAATATGGGGCAAAAAAAGTAACCGTGCTTTTGCCAAATGTCCTTTGCTTTATCTTAAAAAAATCCCCTAAGCACTCCTCAAACGAATACAAACTGCTATGCTCGATAATGACAAGCTGCAATGCTAAGGAATGAATGTGAGCGATAATATTAGCGCATTTTTCATAAATATCGGCATAATTTTGCCTTATAAAAAATGGCGGGTCAATGTATAAAATGTTGGATTTTGCTAAATGCTCCAAAGTCGATAAAAATGGTGGTAGATTTTGCAAACTATCGCCTGCAATGATTTGGTATGGTTTTTGAGTGTTTGTTTGCGTGATTTTATCGCTATTTTTTCTATTTTTCGTGGATAGATTTTGGCTAGATTTTGACAAGCTAATAGATTCTAACGCGCTAGAATCTGCCAAAAAACTAGAATCTTTATGCCTCTCTAAAAGTGCTAGATTTTTTTGTAGCACTGCTAATGCCTCTTTGTCTTGCTCAAAAAAAATTGCCTTTTTTGCGCCTCTACTTAGGGCTTCTATCCCCATACTCCCACTCCCGCTAAACGCCTCGATAAACTGCGCCCCGATAATAGAATTTCCCAAAATATTAAAACAAGATTCTTTTAATATCGATTTGCTAGGGCGTGCGCTAGATGGGGCATATAGCTTTAGTCCTTTATATTTGCCGCCTATCACACGAAGCGTTTTATTTTGTGCGGATTCTCTTTTGGATTTTTGATGAGAAGCGTTTGGCGTGATATTTGTTCGTGTGCTATTTTTGGGATAGGATTTCATAGAGTTTTTGGCGGAAGTCATTTAGTGTGTCTTGGATAAGTGCGTCTATTTTGGCAAATGTTTTTGCATCTTTTGGGCTAAGTTTTGTGATTGGTTCGGCTTTACAATATCGCTCATAAAAAATCCGCAAATTTGCTTTTAGCGTCTCTGGCGTAAATGGCTTTTTGATATGCGCCCCGCTAAAATTGCCCACCAAACACACGGGCTTCATATCGCAAGCCTGATAGTCTGAAAGCACAAAATCACATTTTTCTAGTGAGCTTTGGTAGTCTTTTAGATATGGCTCTAGGCTTTTTTGTAGGAGCTCAGATTCACACATTATGGCGATTTTCATTCGTGTTTCCTTGCTTTTGTTTTAGGATTTTGCTTATAAAAATGGCATTATACGCTTTTATCTTAAATGCTATTTTAAGAGTAATCAATCTAATTAAAGCATTTTTAAGTAGATTTTGGCTAAAATCCCTCCGCTCCTTTTTAGACCTATGCAAGGTGGATTCTAGGCAACGCTTCAGGGTGGAGACACAGCAGAGCACTTAGATTTTGCCTGTGCCGTAGGTATCTAAAGAGGAGTTTTTATCCCCCTATGCTTACAAATCTACTTTAATCACAAAATCCCCAAAATCCACTTTAGGCATACAAGATCTACTTTTTCTATCATTTTTTTATCAAATTTTCTTACCAAAAATGCTACTAAAATAACGCAAAACTACATACTTTAATTAAGTGTGATTTTTGGCTTTTATTTTTATCACTTTCGCATTCATTTGATTTTGGGAAAATCTAGCCAAAACTAACACGATTTTATTAACAAATTTTGCCCATATTTGCAAATCATTTTTTTCTACAAATGCGCATAAAACAACTTATACACCGATATTTAATCGATATATTCCACACTCTCATCTACCATTATAAACGCACAATAAATGCACATAAACTTCACAAATTATTAACAAATTTTTCGCAAAATTCCCAACTTTTTGATAAATTGTTATTGATTTATATTATAATTTTGGCATCGTTTTTGAGAATGCTACTCTACTTTGGTGTCTAGGATTTGGGTGTTTTTTGGATTTAAAATGCTAGATTTCTTAAATATCGCATAAATGATTTTATGTGATATTTAGATTTTAGCTCCTAGATTCTGTGTATTGTGGGGTTTTTTAAGACGAGATTTTGTGCCTTTAGATTCTAAGTCTTAGTGAAAGGAGAGAATATGCAAGACGAGAGGATTATTGAGAGCTATACGGGCGTTACCACAGAGCGCAAAAAAAGCAGAATGCCCGCAAGGCTAGACTGGTGGCAAAGTGCCACAGGGCTGTTTTTGGGGCTGTTTATGATTGCTCATTTGTTTTTTGTATCTAGCATACTTATTAGCAAAGAAGCGATGTTTTTTATCACCAAAATGTTTGAGGGGAGTTTCATTTTTGGTGAAGCTGGCAAACCCGAAATCGTGGCATTTATAGCGGCTATTGTGATTGTGGCGTTTGTAGCGCACGCATTTTTGGCGATGAGAAAATTTCCTATCAACTACCGCCAATTCATCAAGCTAAAAACGCACAAAAATCTTATGAATCATGGCGATACGACATTGTGGGCGATACAGGCTTGCACAGGGTTTGCGATGTTTTTCCTTGCTATGCCACATCTATTTGTCAATCTCACTCAACCTGAAAACATAGGACCGCTTACTTCTTCATTCCGCTTCGTGCAACAAAACTTCTGGCTACTTTATATTTTCCTACTTTTTGCAGTCGAGCTACACGGCTCTATCGGGCTATATCGCCTATGTATCAAGTGGGGTTGGTTTGAAGGGCTAGGACTAAAGACATTACGAAGTATCAAATGGGCAATGTCTGTGTTTTTTATCGTGCTTGGGCTATGCTCCTATGCGGCTTATGTCAAAATCGGGCTAGGTTTAGACGCGCATAAAAGCATACACGATTACAGAGTCATAGACGAACAAACACAAGGAAGAGGAGAGTAAGATGAAAGTAGTATATTCAGACGCGTTAATCATCGGTGGAGGCTTAGCGGGGCTTCGCGCAGCAGTAGCTGCTAGACAAAAAGGGCTTAGCACGATTGTCCTATCTCTGGTGCCTGTGCGCCGTAGCCACTCCGCCGCCGCACAAGGCGGTATGCAAGCAAGTCTAGGCAACTCAAAAATGAGCGATGGAGACAATGAAGACTTGCACTTTGCAGACACGGTAAAGGGAAGCGACTGGGGTTGCGACCAAGATGTCGCTAGAATGTTTGTAACCACCGCACCAAAGGCGATTAGAGAGCTTGCCTCTTGGGGTGTGGCTTGGACTAGAATCCAAAAAGGCGATAGGACAGCGGTTATAAACGCCCAAAAAACCACCATTACCGAAGAGGATTTTAGGCACGGATATATCCACTCTCGCGATTTTGGTGGGACAAAAAAATGGCGCACTTGCTACACTTCTGATGCCACAGGGCATTCTATGCTGTATGCCGTAGCAAATGAAGCCTACAAACACGGCGCAGACATACAAGACAGAAAAGAAGCAATCGCCCTTATCCATCAAGATGGCGTATGCTATGGGGCTGTGGTGCGCGACCTAGAAAATGGCGAACTAATCGCGTATGTGTCAAAAGGCACGCTGATTGCCACAGGTGGCTATGGCAGAATCTACAAAAACACTACCAATGCCGTAATTTGCGAGGGCATAGGGCTTGCTATCGCACTTGAAACAGGCGTGGCAAAGCTAGGAAATATGGAAGCAGTGCAATTCCACCCCACGCCACTTTTCCCAAGCGGGATTTTGCTTACAGAGGGTTGCAGAGGCGATGGCGGGATTTTGCGTGATGTCGATGGGTATCGCTTTATGCCTGATTATGAGCCTGAGAAAAAAGAGCTTGCAAGCCGAGATGTCGTCTCACGCAGAATGATTCAGCGAATCCGCGAGGGCAAGGGTGTAAAATCCCCTTATGGCGACCATTTGTGGCTTGATATTACGATTTTGGGTAGAGAGCATATCGAGCGAAACTTGCGCGATGTCCAAGAAATCTGTGAAGTATTTGCAGGGCTTGACCCCGCAGAAAAATGGGCGCCTGTCAAGCCTATGCAGCACTACTCAATGGGCGGTATCCGCACCAACTACAAAGGCGAGACTTACCTAAAAGGGCTTTTTGCCGCAGGCGAAGCGGCGTGCTGGGATATGCACGGGTTTAACCGACTCGGTGGAAACTCTGTAAGTGAAGCGGTGGTAGCTGGTATGATTATCGGGGATTATTTCGCGCAGCACTGCGTAGAATCCCAAGCAAATATCCACACTTCTGTGCTTGAAAAATTTGTCCAAAGAGAGCAAAGCTACCTAGAATCTCTTGTCAATAATAGCGGTAGCGAAAATGTCTATACGATAAAAAACGCTATGAAAGAGATAATGGAAGAAGATGTGGGGATTTTCCGCGATGGCAAGGGATTAGCAGATGCGGTAACGCGACTAGAAGAGCTATATAAAAGAGCGAAAAATATCGGCATCTCAAACAAAAAGCTACACAACAACCCCGAGCTAGAGGACGCATACCGCACGCCAAAAATGCTAAAACTAGCACTTTGCGTGGCAAAAGGTGCGCTTGATAGGACAGAATCTAGAGGCGCGCATACTCGCGAAGATTTCCCAAAACGCGATGATGAAAAATGGCTAAAACGAACGCTTACAAGCTGGGAAGACCCCACACAGACAATGCCTACGGTAACTTATGAGGAGCTTGACATTATGAAAATGGAGATTGCGCCCGGATTCCGTGGATATGGTGCAAAGGGAATGATTATCGAAAATCCGCTCTCAGCCAAACGCCAAGAGCAAATCGATAAAATCACTGCCGAAATCCAAGCTAAAGGTGGCGATAGATACGAGCTACAAGAAGCGTTGATGGATTTTAACTTGCAGCCAAAATACAAGGCTAGAAACCAACGACTAGGAGATAAATAATGAGCACACAACAAAAAGGACGAACCCTAACCATTCGCGCACTAAAATTTGACCCAAAAAGCGCGGTGTCTAAGCCACATTTTGCCGAGTATAAAATCGAAGAAACCGATTCTATGACGATTTTTATCGTGCTAAATATGATACGCGAAAAGCAAGACCCTGATTTGAGTTTTGACTTTGTGTGTCGTGCGGGGATTTGCGGAAGCTGCTCTATGATGATAAATGGACGCCCAAGACTTGCTTGTCGCACACTGACAAAAGATTTCCCCGATGGTGTCATCACGCTTATGCCATTGCCTGCGTTTAGGCTTATCAAAGATTTGAGTGTCAATACGGGCGAATGGTTTGCGGATATGACAAAGCGCGTGGAGAGCTGGGTGCATACCAACGAAGAAGTCGATATATCCAAGCTAGAAAAGCCTATCGAGCCAAAAGAAGCTGATGAAGTGTTTGAGCTTGATAGATGTATCGAGTGTGGGTGCTGTATCGCTAGCTGTGCGACAAAGATAATGCGCGATGACTTTATCGGCGGCGCAGGTATGAATAGAATCGTGCGCTTTATGATAGATTCTCACGATAAGCGCACCGATGAGGAATGGTATGAAATCGTAGGCGATGATGATGGCGTTTTTGGCTGTATGAGCCTTATCGCTTGCCACGATACCTGCCCCAAAAACTTGCCATTGCAAAGCAAAATCGCATATTTGCGTAGAAAAATGGTAAGCGTGGAGAGCTCCAAAAAAGCAAACGCCTAAATCTACGCGCACACTTAGTGGCGTTTAGCAAATAGGCTTAGATGCGTAGAATCTAGCGCGTGGATTTCATATATTTATATGATTTTCGCGCTAGATTTTGGTATTTTTTCAGCATTTTTGTATTTTTTAACCTTTTTTTTTGATTCTTAAAATCTACTTATTTTATAAAATCCTTACAAAATCCAAATCATTTTTTAAAATCCACCCCCTAAAAAATTACCCTAAAAAATCCACCTAAAAAACCTCATAAAATCCCTCTTTGCAAAATCTAGCCAAAACTTGCAAAATCCACCCCCATAAATCCCATTTCCACCCACCCAAATATCCACCAAAATCCGCAAAATAAATGCCTAAAATTGTGGTTATATTTACTTTGTAAATATATATTTTGCAAATCTTTACTATTTAAGGAAAATCTATGCCCTCTCTTTTTTCTAGTAGCAAAAATCTTGCGTGTTGTGTTTTTGCGCTTGCTTTAGCAAGTGTGTTTAGTGGCTGTGCTAGCTACTTTATCACGCCAAAAGATGAAGCCACTTTCATCAAGGGCGTGCAGGTTTTGCACTCTGCCAAACCTCACTCCAAAGTCCAAGCAGAATTTGCCCAAAAAGATTTGCAAGATGGCGTAGTAGTCGTGTATATCAGCGCGGAATTGCTTAGTGGCAAGGCACTTATTTTTAGCACCGATGACATAAGCGCAAGTTTTGATGGCAAGGCACTTAGGGTTTATCATTACGATAGGCTAAAAAATAGCGAGCTAAATTTCATCGATATTTTGCAGCGATACAATATCCCCACCCCCACGCCAAGTATCCAGCAAAACAATTTTTATAATATCTCGCCATTGTATTACTACGGCTATCAAGGGTTTTTATTTTATCCGCCGATGATGAGCCCGTTTTTTAGCCAGAGTCCTAGCTCCATCGCCTATATGCAAGAAAAGCGCGGGGCGTTGAAAGTGTTTTTGATGAACTATCTAAGAGAATCTAGCCTAAAACCAAACGCCAAAGCGCAAGGTGGCTTTGTGGCTATCGCCAAAAAAGGCATAAACAAAAACGGAATCTTAGAGCTAAAAATCACGCTAAATGATGAAACACATATCTTTCATTTCAAAATCAAAAAGCGCAGAAATATCTAGCGGTTTTTTTAGTCTTTTTTGCAAAACGCACAAACAAAATCTACGCAAAAATCTATCGATTTCTAGCACAAGTCGTTTTTTTTTTTTTTGTTATAATGCGGATTTATTTTCCCCAAAAACTGCAAAAACACAAAAAGGAATGGAAATGACTGACTTTGAATTAAGGAAACTAGATGAACTAAAACAGCAATTTAGTAATGATTTTTTAGGCGATTCTAATGAGGTGGAATTTGTTGAATATCTAAAAGTTGCCAAAAAGAAAAATGGTGATTCTTTATCAAAAGTAACCATTGAAAATTTTATAAATTTAGGTGGCGATTTTTTTAGACTATTATTTAAAATAAATATTTTTGACATACAACAAAATGGATTGGATTTTTTAGATAAATGTCGTAAAGAAATGAGAAGGGGTGGTTGTTTGTATGAAATTAACTATAATGATGGACGAAGAACTTTTTATAATTCAAATTATACTCAGTATAATGGACATCCAATTTCCTGTCTAGAATGGTATATGAAATTTTTGCAACAAAATGGAAATGAAATCAATCCTACTGAATCCACGCAAAACCAAAATTCAATCCAAGACGAAGGAGAAAAAATGAATAATAAAATCAAAACCCCGCCACTTAATCAAATCCTTTATGGACCGCCGGGCACGGGCAAGACTTATAGCACGATTGATAGGGCATTGGAGATTTTGCATTATTATGATGAGTCAATGCAGATTCCAAAATCTAGAGAGGATAAAAAGGCGATTTTTGAATCCTACCGCACAAATGGGCAAATCGCGTTTGTAACCTTTCATCAAAGTTTTTCGTATGAAGAATTTGTCGAGGGGATAAAGCCAAAATTAGCAGATTCTAGCGAGGGTGTAGAATCTAGCGAGATGAGCTACGAACTCAAAAGCGGTATCTTTAAGCAACTCTGCAAAAATGCACTAGAGAATTTGGAAAATTCGCTCAAAGATACAAATACGCTAAATGAGGAAAATCAAACGGCTAATTTATTTGAAGCCTTTATCGAGCATATCCAAAATGAGCAAGAAAATAGCGGAGAATATGTTTTAAAGCAAAATGAGGAGGAGAATAAAAATTGGCTTATTGCTTTGCTAGATTGGGGCAATTATAAAGTCATAAAAATTTTTAGCCATAGTGGATATTTGGAAAAATATCCTGTTTTCTTGAATCAAGACAAAATCAAAGCGCATTATAAAGATTTTAAAATGGATAATAGCTTTAAGATTCCATCAAGTGAGAATCGCACGGGCTACATTGATACGCATAGATTTTACAGCGCGTTTTTTAAGAAAATGCAAGAATTTGAAGCGACTTGGCAAAATAGTAGTGAGGTAGATATAAGCGAAGCGGTGCTAAAACCCTACATTCTCATCATCGATGAAATCAATCGGGGGAATATTAGCAAAATTTTAGGCGAACTCATCACGCTTATCGAGCCAAGCAAGAGAATCGGCGCGAGTGATGAACTGCGCGTAACCCTGCCATATAGCAATGATAGCTTTGGCGTGCCTAGCAACCTCTACATAATCGGCACGATGAATACCGCTGATAGAAGTATCGCTTTGCTTGATACTGCGCTTCGTAGGCGGTTTGAGTTTGTAGAGATGATGCCTGAGTGGAACAATAAAAATATAAGCACGGATTGCGATGGTGTAAATCTGCAAGATTTACTAAAATCTATGAATGATAGAATCGAATTTTTGCTTGATAGGGAGCATACGATTGGGCATAGCTTTTTTATCGGCGTGGATTCTTTGGAGGCGTTGCGCGAAGTCTTTGGGCTAAAAATTATCCCGCTATTGCAAGAGTATTTTTATGACGATTATGCAAAAATTAGCGCGGTGCTAAATGATAATGGAATGATTAAGGCTTTTTCGCAAAGTGATTTGGGCGTGAAGTTGAGCGATGATTTTGTCGATAGCGAAAAGCGCGTGTATCGCATTAGCGATGCGCATTTGTGGGATATAGAGACTTTCACTAAAATCTATCAATCAAACGATTCACGCGAATCTAGCGACAATGAGTAAAAATAACACCCTTTGTATCGCCGAGTGGCAAGCATTTGGCGTGGAGGATATATGTGCGTCATTGCGAGGCTTTGAAAAAGCCGAAGCAATCCACGAATCAAAAATAGATTGCCACGAATCTGCTAACGCAGATTCTCGCAATGACGATAAAGATTCCCCCTCCATTGCGTTAGGGGGGCGCAAGGGGTGGGCAGATTCTCGCAATGACAAAGGATTGCACGACAAAGCCAAAAAGATTTTCAATGAGCTTAAAAATTTTGCTGATGACAAAGGCAATCATATCTTTTTAAACTCTTATGGCAAAAATCATTTAAAAGCGCGCAATTATGTCGGGCTTATCCAAACAAAAAGCGGATTTTGTTTAGAGATTTTGCCAAAGACTTTTCGCACGGCAAATGAAAATGAGGGCTTTAAAATTCAAAATTGCATTTGCTTATCATTGCAAAAATCTACCCACCCCTTGCGCCACCCTAACGCAAGGGAGGGGGAATCTTTGTCAAATAACGACACAAAACCCAAAAAATGCCAAGTGTGTGAGGCAAAGGACATTTTGCTAAAAATGTTAAAAACTTTGCGCGATTCGCCATTCAAACAAAGCCATATTTCAAACCTTAAAACGCGCAAATTTCCCTTGCTAGAAATCTTTGCCAATATGTTTTTAGATGAGTTAGAGTGCCTTATCAAAATGGGCATAAAGAGCGACTATGTCGCGGTTGAAGAAAATCGCACATTCTTAAAAGGCAAACTCCTTTTCACGCAAAATCTAAAGCAAAATCTCGCGCACAAAGAGCGATTTTACACCGCTAGCGATGAGTTTATCGCCGATATTGCGCCAAATCGCCTTATCGTTAGCACACTTTTGCTTTTAAGCAAGTGTAATTTCAGTGCGAAAACAAGTGGGCGCATTTTGCAAAGT
Source organism: Helicobacter sp. T3_23-1056 (assembly GCF_053654535.1). Lineage (NCBI taxonomy): Bacteria > Pseudomonadati > Campylobacterota > Epsilonproteobacteria > Campylobacterales > Helicobacteraceae > Helicobacter > Helicobacter sp. T3_23-1056. Next base: position 124,518 of record NZ_JBSIUU010000004.1, read on the forward strand.
CGCTTTGTGTTTAATGAGATTGCTCCAAGTCAAAATTATGACAAAGACTTCGCAAAATGCGAAAATCTAAGGCATTTTAAGAGCTATGAGATTTTGCTTTTGTGGTGTAAAGTGTTTCTTAAAGCGCATAATTTTATGCCCTATCAAGGCGATAAAAAAGCCTTTGCCCTGCTATTTGATATGAATAAACTCTTTGAGAGTTTTGTGGCGTTTCATCTCAAAAGGGAGTGTGGCGAGGGGCGCACGATAAAGACGCAGGAAAAAAGCAAATATTTGCTAGAGATAAATGGCGTGCGCAAATTTCAAATTAGCCCCGATTTAGTATGCTATGAAAACGGCATAAAATCCCCGCTTTTTATCGCTGATACAAAGTGGAAGATTCTAGATTCTAACGAAGCGAAAAATTATGGAATCTCACAGGGCGATTTATACCAACTCTTTGCGTATTTAGCGAAATATCAGTGCGAAAAAGGCTACCTAATCTATCCAAAAATTGATGGCGATTCAATAAAACACAAAAATTTCACTTACAACGCCAAAATTTGTTTTTTTGATGAAGCTATAAAAGAAAATCCACAAGCCCATAAAAAGCAAAATCTTACTTTGAAAATCCACTTTTTTGATTGCCAAAATCCAAAAGATTCTGCCTGCGATATATCACAAATCATAAAACAAAAATAGATTCCCACAAATCTAGCTTTTTACAAAAAAACTTAGATTCTAACAATGATAACGCTAGATTGCCACGCGCAATAAATTGCGCTCACAATGACGATAAAGATTCCCCCTCCCTTAGCACGAGGGGCTAGGGGGTGGGTAGATTTGTCATTGCGAGAATTTGTAAAATATTTAGCCCAATAAGGACTTTCGTCATTGCGAGAATCTGCGCTAGCAGATTCGTGGCAATCTATGTTTGCTGTATTGCATTGTGGATTGCCACGCTCACTGCGTTCGCTCGCAATGACGGAGTTTTTGTCATATTGAGCGCGTAAGCGCGAAATATCTCTACTTACATTTTTAGATATGGATTGCCACCTATGTTTTTTATCGTGGATTGCCACGCGTTGCGTTGCAACGGTCGCAATGACGATTTGACATTGTCAAACTTGGTTTTGTCATCTTTGTCATATTGAGGTTTCGCAGAAACCGAAGTATCTCTCATTGTTGCTTTGAGATACTTCGGGCTACGCCCTCAGTATGACAATGGTTTCCGTCATTGCGAGAATCTAGGCTTTTGTGAAAAAGCCTAGATTCGTGGCAATCTATTTTATTAGATTTTATCAAAAATGTGTTTTTGGTAGTTTATAGCCATAGATTGCCACGCGGATTTGCCAAAATCCGCGTGGCAATCTATCCTCTTGTCATACTTAGCCATTAGCCAAAGTATCCAAAAACACATTTTGCAAATAACGCTACTTTCCAAAACATAACGCAACTTTGCAAAAAATAGATACTTCGCCAAAATTACATTTTGCTTAAAAATGACAAAAATATAGATTCTAGCGATTACATTATGAGTGAATTGTCATAAAATCCTTGTGGATTTCTCACAATCATAAAAACAATAAAATCCCTATCAAACATAAACAAAAATACCAACGCTAGCCACTTACAACAACGACTAAAAACAACTCAAAAAACAACAAAGCCACGAATCTATCCCCCGATAATAAACCTAGTCCCCTTAGAATCTGGCGCGGACAAAAAGCCGTCTTTTTCTAGCTGAAACACGATTTTTTTGCATTTAGGATAGCCACCCAAACCACGCGTTTGCAGATGAGATATGCTAGTCTTGCCATCGCGGAGCATTATTTCTTTTGCCTTTTGCAAAAGTGCCTCCTCCACACCAAAATCCTCCACCTCATCTAGCTCGCTTACCTGCGCTCCTAGTGCTTCATCTGCCTCGCTTAAAAAGCTCGTGTCATATTCTGGCGCGCCTTGAGAGCAGATAAACTCCACGATAGATTCTATCTCTTTTTCGCTTACCCACGGCGCGTGCAAGCGAAGCAAACCACTGCCACCCGGGGCAAATAGCATATCACCATTTCCTAGTAAGTTTTGCGCTCCGTCATTATCTAGTATGACGCGAGAATCCGTGCGCGTGCCAACCTTAAAGGCGATTTTGGCTGGCAAATTTGTTTTGATAAGTCCTGTAACGACATCGACACTTGGGCGTTGGGTAGCTACGATAAGATGAAGTCCTGATGCGCGTCCCATCTGTGCTATGCGGATAATGGGGGCTTCTGCGTTTTTGCCCCCTGTCATCATCAAATCCGCCAACTCATCGATAATCACCACAATAAAAGGGAAAATCTCACCCCCCTCTTGCTTTGCTTTGGCGTTGTAGTTGTCTATCGTCTTTGTTTTGGATTCTTTCATCAGCCTATATCTGCGCTCCATTTCGCGTGTGAGGTTATTTAGCGCGATGATTGCTTTTTCTGCTTCTGTGATGATGGGGGTTAGCAAATGCGGTATGTCCTCATACATACTAAATTCTACTTGCTTTGGGTCTATCATTATTAGTCGTAGATTTTGGGGGGAGTTGCGATATAGTAGGGATAGTATCATCGCATTTACGCCCACGCTTTTCCCGCTCCCTGTCGTCCCTGCCACAAGCAAATGCGGGAGCTTTTTTAAATCCGTTACAAATGGATTGCCTACCAAATCTTTGCCAAGCCCTAATGCTAGCGGAGAAGCCGCGTTTTTAAATAATTCACTCTCTAGCACTTCGCGCAAATAAATAATCTCTCTATGATTGTTTGGGACTTCTATGCCTACTGCGCCTTTGCCCGGGATTGGTGCTTGGATACGAATCGCGTGCGCAGACAACGCTAGGGCTAAATCATTGCTAAGGCTTTGGATTCTGCTTACTTTGACACTCGCTTCAGGGACAAACTCAAAAGTCGTAACCACAGGTCCTAGATAAAATCGCTCCACACTTCCATTGATTTTGAAAGTCTTTAGCTTATGCTCTAAATCATAGATTTTTTTGTCTATCTTGTCCTCTTCGGGATTTTGCGCATTTTGCGGTGGCATAGCTAGGTAGCTCGTATCGGGCAATTCATAGTTTTTTGGCTTTTCTAGCGTGCCTTTTTCTAGCTCTTTTAGCAAAGTATCGCTTGCTTCAAATGTCTTTGAGGGGGTGGGCTTGCCAAAAGTGTGAAAATCTTTTGAGTGGCTAGCGTGTGGATTTTTAGATGGATTTTGAGGCAAATGTTGAGGTGGGTTTTGTGATAGATTTTGTGGTAAATGTTGCTGTGGATTTTGTGGAGTATTTTGCGAAATGCTTTGAGATATATCATTTGCATTAGACGCCTCAAACTCCGCAGAATCTAGCGCGAAATTTTCTTGTGAAAATTCGTTTGTAGGCTCGTTAGATTCTTGCGTGCTTTGCGTGTGGGTGTTTGTATTGGGGGCATATTCTTGTTGGATTTGTGTCGCTTGATAGCCCTCTATCGTGCTAAAAAGATTTTGGGCTATGCTATTTGGATTTGCTAGATTTTGCAGATTTTGTGTATTTGGATTTTGCGCATTTGTAGGATTTGTATCATTTGTGATTCTCGTATATGGCGCATTTAGAGGTTCTGTTGGGATAAGTATCTCTTTGTCCCTCTCTCTTGCGCGCGCTAGCACATCATCAGCATTTATTTGCAGGATTTCGCCCTCCTCTCCCTCGCCTACAAGTCGCACCATTTTGGCGTATTTGCGCTCTTTTTTCTCTTTTGTTTCGCGCTCTTTTTCTTTGTCGGTATAAGTGATATTTACCTGCCTCTCATCAAAATCTGGCTCAAAAAAATCTCTTTTTTGCAAATCTTTATTTTGCAAATGCGTAGCGTGGGTATTTAGCCCAAATAGATTTTGGCTATTTTGGTGCAAATGCTCTTGGCGCGCAAAATCTTTTTGCAGAAAATCTTGTTGCGCAAAATCTTGGCGTGCAAAATCGCTTTGTGCAAAAGGATTTTGTATCCTCTGCTCCCCTGTATCTTGCGTGCTATCGTGTATAGGATTTTCGCTAAAATCTTTATATTGCTGGCTAGCCACATTTGCTTCATATTTTTTAATCCCCTCTTGCATATTTGGATTTTCTTTTAAAGGCTTATTAAAATCCCTCATAATATCGCTTGCAAAAAACGCCGATATTCCCTCCCATACATAGCCAAAACCCCCGCCAAAACCCCCCAAAATCCACTTCCCTACCCCAGCCACACATCGCCATAGACAAGACAAAACCGCATCTAGTTTTTCTTTTAGCCAAAAGATTTTATCAGGCATAAGCAACAAAATCCCAACCAAAAAACTAAGCAAAGTCGCAAGCACCACACCCGCAATCCCCACAAATGGCGCAATCTGCCTAATCAATATCGCGCCTGCTTTGCCTTTGTCAAAAAGGCTATATTGCACTACCAAAATCCCCGCGCTAATAAATAAGATTCCACAAATGACTTTGACACGCTTTACACCAAGCGTAGAGTCTTTATACACGGCATACGCGGGGTAGATAAAAAATAGCAAATACACATAGCCTAGATAGCCAAACATATCTAAATTTAGCATAGCAAGCCCTCTGCCAAGCTCGCCTGCAAGCCCCATATCGCCAAAAATCGTAGCAATGGTCAAAATAACAAAAAATGCACTCCAACCAAAGAATATATATATTTTTTTCAATGTTATGCCCTTTTTTTGAGCTTTTTTAAGCAAAATTTCTAAAGAAGTATTATATCATAACTGCTTTAAAAAGTTTTCATTAGCAAAATAGCAAGACACCATAATCATAACCTATTTTCGCTTAGCTGCATAATTTTGCTTAGCTGTGTGTAGATTTTGGAAGTTTTGGAGTTTAAATTTAGTCTTTTGGGAGAGCAAGATGCACGGAAAAATTACTCGCTATTCGATGGCGACAGGCTCAGGCACGGTGATAAATTTTGCAAAAAGGGTGTTTGAGCTACGCGCAGAAAATTGGAGAGATAGAAAGTTTTTGCCTGTTTCAGGTATGTTTGTGGAGTTTCGCGCTGATAGCAATGGACATATAACCGATGCCAAAAGCAGTGAATATCAAGATTTTGGACCAGATTCTTTAGTTACAGAATATGACTTTTGGAGCACACAAACCGATGTCGAGCTAAACTACAAAGAGCTATCCATTCGCTATCAACAAGCCGAAGAAATATACAAACAAACCGACTACCTTAATATGAAAACCGTAGAGCTAACGCAAGGTGTGGAAGAATGCGTAAGGCAGTATTATATGCCTGAGACAAATACGATACGATTTGCCCTAACTGATGTGGAGGAAATCCCGCGCGAAGATAGGCTAAATTATATAGCTGTAAAGCGATTTATGACAAAGGCGATAGATTATTTGGTGTATTGCGATAAAAATATCACGCCTGATATGTTTTCAGAGGATTTGCAAAAGCTAAAAGGATTAGAATTTTGCTTTAAAGAATTAAAAGGGAGAGAAACCCAAAAAAGTGAAAATATCTACACTGATGTGTTTTTGGAAAAACAGCTTCATTTTAATGGCGCGAAAAAGGCGATTTCTGCGATAAAAGAGAGGCTACTTCAGCTAGAAAACAAAGTCAAATTTTCCACCAAAGAAGTGTATCGACTTCGTAGCGTCATAGAGCGCAACAAAAAAGATGCCACCCTCCCACCTAAGCTAGAAAAGCACAAAGAAATCATCGCAAAATCCGAAGAAGAAATCAAAATCTTTAACGCGTGTAAAGATAGGCTTATCAAAGCGACTAAAAGTTTTCAGCAAAACTATGTAGCGGATTTTGACAATGAAATAAAAAGGCGCAGAGAGGAGCTAACAGATGAGATACGAAACGCCCTAAATACCATAGCCACAATCCTAGATAACAAAATATGGCAAGCAGGTATGGGCTCTACTTCTGTGCATAGCAATTTTTTCAAACAGCAAAACATAAATACCCCTTATTGCACGATGACATTTTATTGGCAGTATCTAAAAAGGCTTGACAAAATGCGACTAAGCGATGCGGAAAAAATGGGGTATAACTTCTATGAGCGATACAAAAAAATCCATCAAAAGTTTTTCATCATCTACACGACCGACCCCAAGCTAGAAATGTCGCTAAAAACCCAAATAATGTCTATCAACAAGGATTATGAGGTGTTTCCTGTGAAAAGTGATGGGGAGTTTATGTCGCATATCCATAGATATACTTTTGAGCGCGGATATATCGACCAAGCTATCCCGCACGGCGACCCAGCCTCTCTCATCATCGAAGCACAAAAATCTAATCGCAACAAAGATTCTAAATTTATCATCGTAACCGAAGAGCAAGCCACTCAAATATCTCGTGGATATAGGGTGTAGGCATATTTTTATTTGGCAGTTTTGGGATTTTTTGGGAGTTTTTTTAGTGTTGTTTAGTGTTTTTTAGGATATTTTTGGCGCGTTTTGATAATTGCTTGTTTTTATGATAAGGATTTTTAGAGGTGTAAAATCCTTATCATAAATGGTATCAAAAAATAGATTTTCCTCTACCCAAACACCCGCGCCCAAACACCCGCTTAAAGATAGAATCCACGCTTTTTGTGTAGTAGGCAAAATCAAAGCATTCTTTTATCGCCTGCTCGCCAATCGCGCCCACTAGCTCGGAATCTGAAAGCAAATATTGCAAATACAAGCTCTCTCCACGCTCATTTAGCGCGCTTTTGCCCTCTTGTAAATCCTGCCACACCCTCATCGCGTTTCTTTGCACGATTTTATAGGCATTCTCCCGTGAGATTCCCTTTTTGGGTAGCTCTAGTAGCACGCGTTGGCTAAACACAAGCCCGCCTGTGAGATTAAGATTTTTACGCATATTTTTAGGATACACCACAAGCTTATCTAGGAGCTGTGTGAGGCGGGCGAGCATAAAATCCGTGGTGATAAAGCTATCAGGCAGGATAAAACGCTCCACGCTAGAGTGGCTTATATCGCGTTCGTGCCACAGCGCGACATTCTCCATCGCAGGCAGAGCATAAGCGCGAATCACGCGACAAAGCCCCGTGATATTTTCACTTAGCACGGGGTTGCGCTTGTGGGGCATAGCAGAGCTCCCCTTTTGCCCCTCTTCAAAGAACTCTTCAGCCTCATACACTTCCGTGCGTTGCAAATGGCGAATCTCAACGGCGATTTTCTCACAACTGCTAGCTAGCAGGGCTAAATCCGCAATCACGCGGGCGTATCTATCGCGCTGGATTACTTGGTTGCTCACAGGGGCTGGCTTTAGCCCGAGATTTTCGCATACAAGCTCTTCTAGCTTCATCGGCGTGTGAGCGAGATTGCCCATTGCCCCGCTTAGCTGTCCTACGCTAATAATCTCAAGGCTAGAATGCAACGCCTCTAAATGCCTGCCTAGCTCGGCAAACCACACCGCACACACAAGCCCAAAAGTGATAGGTTCTCCGTGAATCCCGTGGCTACGCCCCACCATAATCGTGTCTTTGTGCTCATAAGCGCGCCTTTTTACCACTTCGCGCAAGGCTTTCACGCCTTCAATAATGAGCGTGAGAGAATCGCGCATCTGCAACGCCACCGCCGTGTCGATACAATCGCTACTCGTAATGCCATAGTGAAACCACCGCGACTCCTCGCCCAAAGATTCCGCCACACTCGTGGTAAAGGCGATTAAATCGTGCTTGGTTACCGCTTCAATCTCATCGATTCGCGCTATGTCAAACTTCGCATTCGCACAAATCTTTTCACAATCGCTATCAGGGATTAGCCCTAGCTTGTTCCACCCGCGCACAAGGGCTTTTTCAACCTCTAGCCACGCGCTATACTTCGCCTCCAAACTCCATAATGACTTCATTTGCTCTCGTGCGTATCGTTCTACCATTGTCGCTCCTTTTTATGTTTTGTCTATTTGTAGATTTTATAAGATTTTGCATAAACTTTATGGAATCTGCGCTTTTATGACGCCCAAAATCTCGCGTATATCGTGGTTGTGATTTTGGCTTAAAATGCCAAAGATTTTCAAAGATTCTAACAAAAATGCTTTATGCGTAGTATCTAAAATCAAATGCGCTTTTTCTTTTTGCTCTGCTACTCTGCCAAGCAGTGCGGGTTTTTCACTTGCAGTGCGTAATTCAGTGATAGGAAAGCACACATAGAGCATTGGTTGCACCCCCACTGCGCGTTGCTTTTCTTTGATGATAATTTCTACCAAAATATCAAAATTGCCAAATTTATGCACCAAAAGTGGATATTGCACCTCGCTGTGATAAAACTCTATACCCAAAATCTCTCGTGGGACAGGGTGCTTTCGCAAAATCGCTAAATCCGCTCTAGAATCTAAAAATTCCTCACTTTTCACGCCCCGCAAAAATTCGCAAAGCCCCGTAATTTCACTGCGCGAAATAATCCCCCATTGCGTAAAATAATACACAAATTCGCTTAGCTCATAAAGTGCCTTTTTCTTGCCATTTGCACCGATAAATTCGCTATCTTGCAATGTGCTTAACGCTAGTTTTTCTTTGTCGCTTTTATCCACATCATAGCCGATTTGCCACTCGATATAGTGCTTTTGGCTAAATGGATTTTGTCTTGTAGCAGTTGGCAGTCCATATTCATAAAAGCTATTTTGCACCTTTACGCGCACCTTGCCTGTTTGCTCGGTAAACGGAATCTCTACAAAAATCTTATTATTTTCACGCTTGAGAATCTGCATAATGCTCCCCTAAAAGTCGCTCAAAATAGCGCGCAATATTTGGCGTAATGATTTTAGATTTTGCACATTCTACAAACTTAGATTCTAGAATCTTAAAGGCTTGCAAGTCAATGAAAATATCGCAATTCCCTAAATAATACGGCACTTTACCAATCATTTGCTTAAACACATCGACATAGCAATACAGGCTAAATTTCTCACGCGGCACATTTATAGCGTTTGCGGTGGGTTTGGCAAGGAAAGTTTTAGAGCGAGCAAGCGCGTTTATATCGCGCAATGTGTAAAAAAGCGCGACTGCATTTTCATCTGGCACACGAGATTTGTTAGGATATTTATCGATATATTTAGCGATAAAATCAAAGTCATTGAGCGCGAAACTTTGCCCCTCTAATGTGTGAAATCTATATGCTTTTATCGCGCTAAAATCTGGCGTTTTGGGCGTCTTGCTTCGCGTGTAAAGCGCGATTACAATGGGGAAAAAGCTCAGTGATTTTGGTGTGAAAATCTGTGAGCTAATCACAAGGCAATCTAGTAGCGTGTAGTGCGTGAAAAATCGCCTCAATGCCTTGAAATTTGTCTCTTTGATGAGATAAGAAAGTGGGTGAAGCACACAGATAAAATCCGCCTTTAGCTCATTAAAAGAGAGCAAAAAACTAGCCCCTATATCACGGCATTTGAGGTGTGAATCTAGCGCGTAGGTTTTATCTTTTATGCTTTTTTGAATGATTGAAGTTTTGTCATTATAAGGTGGATTTCCAATAACTGCAAGGGGCGAATCTTGCGGGATTTTAAAGGCGTTGCGTGAGACATTTTGCAAAGCGTTTTGGCGCAAGAATAGAGGTGGATTTTGCAGATTATTTTGCTTTGAGGCAAAATTGCTTTTGGCAATCTTAATTGCCTCTTTATCAATGTCTATGCCGATTTTTAGCGCGAAATCGTGCATACAAGATTCTCTACATTCGCGCTTAGAATCTGCCATAAAATCTTGCGTTTTTACATTTGCAATTTTTGCAGATTCTAAACCAAAATCCACGCCACTAAAATCCAAAAAATTTCCATAGCCACACGAGCTATCTAGCAGGGTGCAATTTTTAAGATTTACACCTGATTTATACAATGCGTTTAGGAGCATTTTTTGGGCGATTTGCACCACAAAATCAGGCGTATAAAAGCTCCCCAAATTCACCGCTTGGATTTTGTCTAAATGCGTGTGCGACATAAATCTATAACTTAATTTTGATACTTTGAAGCGAGCATTTTATAGCGCAGTAGCATTTTATCAAGCGCGTTTTTTATACTATCTTTTGCCTCTGTGAAAAACGCACTTATGTCATTATTTGGCAGGTGAAGCACTGCTATCATTAGATTTTGGCAAATATGTGCCAAGCTCCCCTCAAACAAAATCCCAACAAATGGCGAGCTTACCGACTTTTTGGCGTTTATGGCAAATATCGTATCCACCCATTTAAATAGCTCTTGTTTGGTTTTGACTTCTGCGTTTAGCGCGTTTGATAGCTTGGATTTAAACTCTTGGATTTCTTGCAAATAAAAATCCTCTCTAAAATCGCTAAATATGAGCTTTTTATCATCTCTAAAATAGCTTTTTATCTCTTTGATAAAGGCAGATTTTTTATTTTTTTTCAAGCTAAATTCACTCACTTTAGTAGGACGCGCACCCTCGATATATGCGCCCTCGCTTAGATTTAGCACCATTTTTGGTTTTAGAGCTTTGATAGCATTTGTTATCATTTGGCTTGATAGCAAAAAAATCGAATCGCTATACACTTCGTGGTCAAAATTCCCCCTCACGCGAATTGCATTGCTTGGGATAGTGGCTTCTTCCTCTCCATACGCAGAATTGCTAGCGTGCTTTGTGCGCCCCTTTATATAGCCACAATCAATCCCGCAAAGCAACACTTCATTGCCCAGCTGACACGCAAGCGCAAATCCTGCATTACCTACAAATGGAGCGCTAAATTCCATCACAAAAGGGCTTTTAAACATATATCCGCTAGCACTTCCACCGCGCATAAATAGATATTTTTCATTCGCTAGATTTAGCGCGTTTGGATTTACCATATTTCCACACATTAGGGCGGTTTCACCTAGTGTGGGGGATAAAAATTCTGCCAAATAATCCACGCGCTCAATTTCGATTTGAAAATCTGGCTGTATGCCCGCTTGTTTTAGTGGCTTTATCGCTGTCCCACAGCTAAAAATAATCATCTTGCTTTGATGCTCGCGCAAAAAATCCAAACTAGAATCCAAGCTAGCACCATTGCCCACCACGCATATAGGCATATCCACGCGCTTAGGATTTACCAAAAACAAATTTGGCTTTTTCTTTCTCTCTTTTGTTTTTATGTTTGCGACATTTTTTAGTGTATTTTCTATGCCTATCATCTCATCTTCAAAGCTCCCCCACCCTCGCGCATTGCTAGCATATTCTTCTGCTACGATTTGCATAGCGGATTCGATTTTGGGACTTTTGTAGAGGTTTATCTCTGCACGCAAAAAATTGTTGGTGATTTTTTGGCGTGCGAAAAAATTGCGAATAAAAAAGCGATTTACCAAATCTTTGACAAACAAATAGCACGCCCCATCGCTTACTTGACTAAACAATCTAGGATAATCCACAAAATAGCAACTCACCCGAAACATATCAAGATTTTCTTCAAAAATCAACAGCGAATGAAAAAACACCCCCCGCTCAATAATAAACTCCAAAAACATTCCGCCCAAAAGCCCAAAAATACAAGTCGAGGGCATAAAATCCTTGCTTAAAAAATACTCTTTGATTCCATCGTGTTTGAAAAGCAAATCGATAAAATCATTGCAAGCCTGCCCCGTGATAGGGAATCTAGTCGTATCCATTTTGTCTAAAAATATGCCATTTGAATGGATATTCCATTTATCATTTTTAAGCGGAGATAGACTTAGATTTTCATTTGCAGACACCATCGTAGATAGAGAATCTTGCAGGGGATATGAAAGCTCGCTAGTGGCTAGGTTTATGATATTTATGCCCTGTTTGTTGATTAGCAAATTATATTGTGTGGGGTCTTCTTTGAGTGCGTCAAAAAGCTCTGGCGAAGTTTTGTGAAAATACTCCATATTTTTGACAAATCGTGCTGAAATTTCTTTTTGTATCGCTTCGTAGTCGTTAGATTTTAGTAGCTCAAGTAGCATTTGGCAACCTTGTGATTTTGGGGTTTGTGGGTTTGATTTTGCTAGATTTTGCGCCATATTTTGCGTGGTGGATTTGTGTTTATTTTTGTTATGCTTATTATGTGGCTTTTACATACATTCAAAATCCCAATATTTTAGCGCATAATCAATAACGCACATACAAATCGTGCTAGCATTGTAGTTTTATTTTGTGCGTTGTGTTTTTGTTTTTCGCATTTTTGGGTTTTTTATCGTTTTTTATTATTTTTGGCTAAGTCTAACTTAAAGCAGATTTTTCCTTATCATTTTTTTTCATTGCTTTTGCAGAATCTGCTTTTTGGATACTTCGGCTTTTTGCAAAACATCAGTATGGCAAAAATAACAAACCCAAGTCTAAAAACATTCTGCCATTGCAAGTGGATTTGTCAAAATCCGCGTGGCGATCCACCCTCCCATCGCCATTGCGAGATTTTGCGTAGCAAAATCTCGCAATCTATCATTTTGTCATACTAAGCCTTCCATTTGTCATACTGAGTGAAGCGAAGCAACTCAAAATAAGCAACAAAATAGAGATATTTCGCTATCGCTCAATATGACAAAGAAAATTTTCGTCATTGCGAGCGTGGCTTATGCCACGCGTGGCAATCTATATTTTTGAAATACTTTGCTTATGCTTAAGTATGATAAACACTCCGTCATTGCGAGCAAGTCGTAAGACTTGCGTGGCAATCTATAATCCCAAATTGCCAAATAACACCTTTTGCAGTTTTTTGGTTATAGATTGCCACGAATCTAGTCTTTTTGACAAAAGCCTAGATTCTCGCAATGACGAAAGTGGTGTAATATGGATTTTGCTTGCGCCCACTCGCGCTTACGCGCTGAATCGCTACTTCGTAGCTGTGGGCTTGTGCCACGCAGTTTGGAATCTAAAAAATCCAAACTGCTCGCAATGACAAAAATTTCTTTGTCATACTCAAGCGTTAGCGAAATATCTAAAAC